>MHYB01000074.1:6856-19944 GCA_001824635.1 Planctomycetes bacterium GWF2_50_10 | reverse complement strand
CCTATTCTATAACCAAAACTGTTACCTATGTCCTCGGTTTATTTTGTTACCTATGTTACCGGTTTGTACCAAAAGAAACCCCCAGGGCGAGCCTGGGGGCTAAACAGAATTCTTGAGGGCTGGTGTGTGCCACGAAAAGTTATTTTTGTGTGACGGGTTCTTGTTTTTCGGCTTTTTCCAACAGGCCCTGGCAGCGGGGGCATTTGCATGCGCCTACGAGTCGAAGATGGGTTGAGCCTGCTATTGTTTTGGTTTCGACTAATCTTGCGCCTTTGGCCTGCATTTGTCTGAGGGCTATTTCGGCGGCGTTTTTGTCGTGGGAGCCTATGGCATCTTCGATCACTACGACGCGTTTGCCTCTGAGGAGAAGGCCCAGTACGGTAGCCTTTATGGAGCTTTCGGTTATCGCGCCCATAACGACGAATTCGTCGGCACGCATTTCGGTGAGGACGCGTTCTGCGCGCGGTTCATCGAACGGGTCGAAGGTTCGCTTTTTGAGTACCATCTGTTCGTGATCCTTGAAGAACTCCCTTGGCAGATCGGTGTAGCCATCGGCCTGGTAGCTTACCCGCCTGTTGAGGAGAGTATAGCTCATTTTGGCAGAGCCGGGGGTGTCTTCGAGGCAATAGTTTATCTTTGGGCACTTATTGACCTGAGCAGTGGATATGACGGGCAGGCCGGTTGCTCTAGCCCAGGCCATGATCCTGCGGATATTGGCGAGAACTCTTCTGTGGTTGCGGACGCACGATGTGCCTTCGACCATGAGGAGGTCTCTTTGCGTATCTACGTCAACGAGCACCCGTTTGCGAGTCAGCTTTAGTATTGTTGGGGCCATATCCGTCTTCCTCTTAATATATACGGAACTACTCAGCATCTATGTCGTTTAAAAATGGGTGGGGCTTGAGCGGTTCTTTACTTATTTTGCCGGACTGGTATACTCTCGCGTCTGGTTTTATACCGGTTGTGAATCCCTGAACATTAATATTAAACGCAGGCTGGTTGAATGGCTCGTGTATTGAAACATTATCCCGAAGTTGTGCTGGATCCGAATACGCTGGTGGGCAGGCTTGATTTTGGTGTTATTTTCGGACGGACGGCACCGGTTCATTTTGAGATAGGTTCGGGGAAGGGGACGTTTCTGGTCAATGAGGCAAGGGCGGCGACGGAGGATGATTTTTTCGGGGTGGAATGGTGCTCAAAAGTTTACCGGTATGCTATAGACCGCATCGGCAGGTGGGCTGTGAAGAACGTCCGTATAATTCGTACCGATGCTGCGTGGCTTATCAAAGAACATATCGCGGACAGTTCAATATCGTGTCTTCATATCTACTTTCCTGATCCGTGGCCGAAAAAGAAACATAATAAGCGTCGATTTGTTAATGATGCCAATCTCGTCGAGATGCTGCGGGTGCTTAAGCCGGGCGGTGTTATCAGGTGCGCGACGGATCATAGCGATTATTTCGAGCAGATGGAGAGGGTGCTTACAAACCCGCAGCTTGAGAGGATCGATTTTTTTCCTACCTCGTACGCCGAGCCGGACAAGGGGGAGTGGGCAGGGACTAATTTTGAGCGGAAGTATCTGGCGGAGGGGAGAAGGATTTATACTTTGGCAGTTAGAAAAAGATAAATCCGAAATCCGAAGCACGAAATCCGAAACAAATTCCAAATCACAAATAACAAATCTCAAACAAATTCGAATACCCAAACGGCAAATTCAAAACGGAGGATAGAGGAGTTAATAATGGATTACACGGGTTTCACGGGAGATGGCGTATAAATAAGAAATCCGAAACCGAAGTTTCACCCCCTACGGGGGTTCTGGTTGTTTATTTATCATATTCCAGGGGTTTCCACCCCTGGCTAACAAGCTTGCGCCCCTTAACAGGGGCTCGAAGAAGTTTTCTATAGGGCGCAAATTTTAGAATTGTGGAGTCGCTGCGCGACGCTTTTTATTCTGGATTCACGCCTTAGCGGGAATGACAGTGTCGCTGCTGCGGCGGGCAGTGGTTAGGGACGGGGAGGTTGTTTTTGTTGCTGGGGAGGGGTTTATGGGCTATAATTCTGGTATTACGGTTTCTGTTTTTAAAGGATTAATTCGATGTTGGAAGATTTTTTCGCAAATACGTCTGAAAGCAAGAAAACCCTGGAAGATGCGTTCTTTTTGAAGCAGGATACAAAGCTTATTGAAGAACTAAAGGCGATGGAGGCGATGAATGAGAGCCGCGAGTCGCTGGCTGCTGTATCTGGTATAACTAATCAGGCGGTGCTGGATAAGCTTGTAAAACTTAATGTGAGGCCTGAAACGCTGGCATCGCTGGCGATAATTCCGCTGGTGGAGGTGGCTTGGGCGGATGGGTCTGTGAATGAAAAGGAGCGGGATGCTACGCTTAAAGCGGCTACTACGGCGGGTTTTGCCAAGGGTACGATAGATTATGAACTTCTTGAGAACTGGCTAACACATAAGCCAGAGGCGAAGCTGCTGGGAGCGTGGCAAGCATATATCAAAGGGCTATGCGAGGAGCTAAGCAAAGAAGAGCGGGAAAATCTTAAAATTGAGCTTATCGGTCATGCGAGGTCGGTGGCGTCGGCAAGCGGGGGAATACTTGGACTTGCGGCGATAAGCAAAGTTGAGGCGCAGATGATCGAAAAGCTGGAAACAACCTTTGATTGATTATTGATTACGGATTATTGATTATTTAAAGAGGGGGGTATTGTGGATATTGGGGTAATTCTTTTTGACGGTTTGGTAAAAAAGTCTTGCAAGAGAGGGGAAATTGCGTATACTTTCGTGGATTGTCGCGGGTGTAGCTCAGTGGTAGAGCGTCACGTTGCCAACGTGAATGTCGTGAGTTCAAGTCTCATCACCCGCTTTATATAGTATCAGCGAGATATCGGCCGGGTTGCGGTTTGGCGTTGGTTGCTGATATGTTGGGGCCTGAAAAGGTCTGGAAAAGTCAAGTCGGCTTTCGGAAGACAACCCGGAGCCGACTTTTTTTGTTAATTTAATAGGAGCGGCCAAAATGGCTAAGAAAAACGCTGAAAAGGCGGAAAACAACGAAAAGGCAGAAGTTAAGAACCTGGTTACCATCGAAGAGGCAGGGGTCTGCCGTAAGAAGGTGACTGTGGAAGTCCCGCAGGAATCGGTAAAAGCGATGCTTGGGGAGCAGTTTAAGGAACTCAAGGAAGAGGCTTTGGTGCCTGGATTTCGTAAGGGGAGGGCGCCGGTTCGGCTGCTGGAGAAGAAGTTCGGTAAGGAAGTTTCGGAGCAGGTAAAGCTTAAATTGCTTGCCCAGGCTTCCGAGGCTGCCCTGAAGGATAATAATATTGAGTCGCTTGGTGATCCGGATATCGATTTTGAAAAGGTCGAACTGCCGGAAAACGGGCCGATGAAGTTCTCGTTCGAGGTGGAAGTGCGGCCGGAGTTTGAACTGCCGGCGATCGAGGGCATCGAGATCAATAAGCCCAAGTTCGAGGTGACCGACGCGAAGATCGATGAAGAAGTTGTCGCGCTGCAGAAGCGAGCGGGCATATGGACGCCGCAGGAAGGCGGCTCGGTCGAAGCGGGCGACCAGGTAATAGCGGCTGTTGAAATAAAGGCTGAAGATGAGGCGGAGCCTACCAAGCTGGATAATGAAACAGTAACAGTCGGCAAGAACGGTTTTGTCGGCGGTGTGGCTGTGCCGGAGCTTGAAGAGCTTATGGCAGGGGCCAAGCAGGGTGATGAGAAGGCGGCCACCGTGGATGTGCCGGCGACTTTCTACAATGAAAAGTACCGCGGCAAGAAGGTGGATGTAAAGATAGCGGTCAAGGATATCAAGAGGCAGATACCGGCGCAGCTCAATGAGGATTTCTTTACGAAGTTCGGGCTTTCGAGCGAGGCAGAGCTTAAAGATCGTATCCGGGAGATGCTGGCGGACCGCAACGAACAGCAGGCGCAGGACGCGATGAGGGACCAGGTTTACAAGTACCTCAACGAAAGCACGGCGTTTGAACTGCCGGCGGCGATCGTGGGCGACCAGTCCGCACAGATACTCAAACGCGAGTATATCAATCTGCTGATGCGCGGCGTGCCCAAGGAGCAGGTGGAAGAGCATGTGCAGGAGCTGCGGGCTGGTTCGGAAGAACGGGCAAAGGAACAGCTCAAGACGTTCTTCATCATGGATAAGATCGCGTCCAAGCTTGGGATCGAGGTTTCGGAAGAAGAGATCAACGGGCATATCGCACGGATCGCGGCACAGCGCGGCAGGCGGCCTGAAAAGATGCGTGAGGAAATGGTGCGCGATGGATCGCTGGCACAATTTTCCATGCAGGTACGCGAGGAAAAGTGCGTAAGCAAGCTGCTTGAGACGGCGAAGATCAACGATGTCGAGCCGGCGAAGCTGGAAGAAAAGAAGAAGCCCGCCAAGAAAGCCAAGAAGGAAGAGGCTGAGGGCGAAGAGGCTCCCAAGAAGAACAGTAAGAAGAAGAAATCCGAAGAATAATTCGGCGGATATGAGAATTGGAAGGCATGGGCTAATCACCTGTGCCTTTTTTTATACCCATCGGGCGGGCGTGATTAAGTTATAATTGATGAAACGCGCGATTTTGGGGATTTGATATGGCCTATGACTTTGATATTCGTTCCATTAAAGGGTTGAGCGAGGCAGAGGCGGCGAGGCGCTTGCGGGATGAGGGGTATAACGAACTGCCTGCCGGGCAGAAGAGAAGCTTTTGGCGTATCGCTTTTGAAGTAATGCGCGAGCCGATGTTTCTTTTGCTGGTGGCGTGCGGCACGGTTTACCTGCTTATGGGGCGCGAACATTTAACAGATGCGATGATGCTGCTTGGGTTTGTGTTCGTGGTCATGGGTATTACGATAGTGCAGGAACGCCGTACGGAAAGTGCGCTGGATGCACTGAGGGATCTGTCAAGTCCGCGGGCGCTTGTGATAAGGGATGGGCGGCATAAGCGAATTGCAGGCCGGGAGGTTGTGCGGGGGGATATGATCATACTGGCTGAAGGCGACAGGGTGCCTGCTGATGCGGTATTGCGAAATGAAATAAATCTGTCTGTAAATGAATCACTTTTGACGGGGGAATCGGTCGCGGTTGGGAAATCTTCGACTTTGGAGAATTTTAGCGTGGCGGGCAGGCCTGGGGGTGAGGATCTGCCTTTTGTATATTCGGGCACGCTGGTTACTTCGGGGCAGGCGGCGGGTGAAGTGCTGGCGACGGGTATAAATACCGAGCTGGGGAAAATAGGGAGATCACTTCAATCACTGGATCAGGAAGAGACGCTATTGCAGCGGCAGACGGGGCGGCTGGTTAAGAAGCTTGCGACAGCGGGATTGAGTATTTGCGCGATAGTGGTAATTGTTTACGGGCTGACGCGAGGCAACAGCCAAAGCAGCTGGGAACAGGGACTACTGGTAGGTATTACACTTGCGATGGCTACTTTGCCGGAGGAATTGCCGGTGGTGCTTACGGTGTTTTTGGCGATCGGCGCATGGCGAATTTCACGGAAGAATGTGCTTGCGCGTCGCACGGGGGCGGTTGAGACGCTTGGGGCGGCAACGGTTTTGTGCGTGGATAAAACTGGTACCCTTACGCTTAACCAAATGTCGGTGAAGCAGATGGGCGTGTGGGATGATGTATTCGATACAAGCGATGCATCCATAAGCCAACTGCCGGAAAATTTTCATGAGGTGCTGGAGTTTGGAATTCTGGCGAGCAAGAGTGAGCCGTTTGATCCAATGGAGAAGGCGCTTGTGGAACTGGGGCAAAAATACCTGGTGCGGACAGAGCATCTGCACACGGACTGGGTGCTGGAACGCGAGTATCCGCTGACGCGGGAGCAATTGGCGATTTCGCATGTGTGGCGGCATACGGACGGGATCAGGCATGTTGTGGCAGCGAAGGGTGCGCCGGAAGCAATAGCGGATTTGTGCCATTTCGACGCGGATCGCACGAGGATGCTGCTGGGTAAGGTGGCTGTTATGGCGGGGCAGGGGTTGAGGGTTTTGGGGGTAGCGAGGGGGCTTAGGTTAGTGCCTATTTTGCCGCAGAACCAGCATGATCTGGATTTTACATTTATAGGGCTTATTGGGCTGGCGGATCCTGTGCGGCCCAATGTGCCATTTACGGTTGAGGAGTGCCGTACGGCAGGGATACGGGTTGCGATGATCACGGGTGATTATCGGGGTACGGCTGAAATTATAGCAAGGCAGGCGGGGCTATCGCAACTGCATGAAGTTATCACCGGTGCTGAACTGGATCAAATGACGGATGAGCAACTTGCAAAAAATATAAGCAATGTAAACGTGTTTGCAAGAGTGGTGCCGGAACAGAAACTGCGAATCGTAAACGCTTTCAAAATCCGAAATGAAATCGTGGCCATGACAGGCGATGGTGTAAATGATGCGCCGGCCCTTAAAGCGGCTCATATTGGTATAGCCATGGGCGGGCGCGGTACGGATGTGGCAAGGGAGGCATCGGCACTGGTATTGCTTGATGATGATTTTTCTTCAATAGTGGAGGCGGTGAAATTGGGGCGGCGCATTTTTGACAATATCAAGAAAGCGGTTTCTTATATTTTCGCGATACATGTGCCGATCGCGGGGCTTTCTGTTGTTCCGGTGTTTATGGGGGATTGGCCGATAATTTTGATGCCGGTGCATGTTGTGTTTTTGGAGCTGATCATCGATCCGGCGTGTTCTATTATATTTGAGGCTGAAGGGGCTGAGCCGGACATAATGCAAAGGCCGCCGCGGAATCCACAGGAGAGTCTTTTCAGTATGCACTCGCTTGGAATGAGTTTGCTGCAGGGGTTTAGCGTTCTTGCGATAGCACTTGGGGTATTCGCAATATCGCGGGATATGGGACGAAGTGATGAGAATTCGCGGGCGCTTACGTTTGTGACGCTTGTGGTGGCGAATCTGTGCCTGATCCTGACCAACCGGTCGTGGTCAAGGACGATAATCGCCATGTACAAGGAGCCAAATAGCGCACTTTGGTGGGTTGTCGGCGGGGCTGTTTTGTTTATCGGTATAGTTATAAACACACCGTGGCTGAGGAATGTTTTTCATTTCTCCAGGCTCAACGCCGCTGATGTGGTGATATGTATCATAGCTGGGGTAGCGAGCATAATATGGTTTGAGATACTCAAATCCGTTGCGCCGGGGCGAATACCGGTTTGAAATTACAGCGATCAAGTTGAAACTTGCGATTTTTGCGAAAATCGGCGAAAATGCCGTTTTGCCTGGGCATAGTGGATGCGCATTGTCCTGGAGTTTAATTCCGAAAGATAAGATCGTAAATGATAGTTGTCGTTACAGGGATGGTTGGCGTCGATAAAAAGAGCTACCTTGAAGCGGTGGTGGAGATGTGCCGCTTGCGCGGGAAAAATGTTGAGCTTGCCAGCGTGGGCGAAATGATGTATGCCGAAGCCCCGGATATTCCGGCAGGCAAGATACTGGATATATCGCTGAAGCGGCTACAGTCACTGCGCCGGTGCGTGTTCAAGGATATTATCGCGAAATCAAAGCATGTTGAGCATCTTATTGTGAATACGCATGCTACGTTTCGGTGGCGGCATGGTCTTTTCCCTGCGGTTGATTTTGATCAGATGCGACTTCTAAACGCGGATATGTATGTCTGCGTTATAGAAGGGGCTGATATTCTGCATGTGCGGCTTACGAAAGAGCACCCGATAAAGCATTCGCTCAAGGACCTGCTGGTCTGGCGAGAAGAAGAAATACTCGGCACTGAAATGCTTGCAAACGGCGTGCGCGACGGGGTACCATTTTATGCCCTGGCCCGTGGAAGTGATACGAGCACGGTGGAAGCATTCTACAGGCTATTATTCGAGCCTCGCCGCGCGCGGGCGTATTTAAGCTTCCCAATGACCCATGTTGTCGATATGCCGCAGGTTCAGCAGGAGCTGGTCAATTTTCGCAATGTGATGAAAGAGCATTTTATATGCTTTGATCCCGGCGATCTGGAAGAAGCATATCTGCCCGTATACGCGCGGCGAGCTGAAGCAGCGGGCAAAGATCACATCGAAATCAATGTTCTTGGCAAGCCGGTCAAATTCGACCTCAAGGAAGTGCTCCTCGTAGAGCGCGACGTCAACAGCCAGATATATGCCCGTGATTTCATGCTGATAGACCAGGCCGATATGATCATCAGTTATATACCCGCCGGTCCGGATGGCAGGGCACTTATATCCAGCGGCGTTGAACGTGAACTTCAGCATGCACACGAAGCGGCGAAGGAAGAATATGTAATCTGGACGGCTAAGCATGAGCCATCGGTATTCATAACGCAGACAGCGACGGTATTTCGCAGCCTTGATGAAGCTGTCGAATTCTTCCGGGCAAAAGGGAAAATCAAAATCGAAAGGCAGCCCTGGTGATACAAAACGCAAAACAGCTTGCAAAGACAATAGACTATACGCTTTTAAGCGCAACGGCTTGTGCCAGTGATATCGCGAAATTGTGCTCGGAGGCGAAGCAGTGGGGTTTTTTTGCCGTTTGCGTGCACCCTCGATGGGTGAGCTACGCGGTAGATCAACTTGGGGGTTCTGATGTGAAGGTTGTTTCTGTCGCGGGTTTTCCATTCGGGACGAATATGCCGAAGATAAAGGCGGCTGAGGCGCGTGAGGTAATATTCGCCGGGGCGGATGAGGTGGATATTGTGGCGGACCTGGCATCGGTGATAGGTAAAGACGGGGGATATTTGCGTAACGAGTTCGTGGATGTGCTTAAGGTGTGCAAGGTTATGAAGCCGCCAGTCGTGCTGAAGGTGATAATCGAAGCTGCCGCACTTAGCCCCGACCAGATCCAGTTCGTCTGCGAGATAGCATCTGATCTTGGAGTAGATTTTGTAAAGACCAGTACCGGTTTTAACTCGGCAGGCGGGGCGCGTGTTGAGGATGTAAAGCTCATGAAGCAATTTGCGCCACGATGCAAAATAAAAGCGGCAGGGGGGATCAAAACCGCAAAGCAGGCACTTGATATGCTTGACGCGGGTGCTGAGCGGCTGGGGTGCTCGGCGGCTATAGGTATTATCGAAGAATTTAGCGCGATGCTTGCGGGGAGTACGACATGAAAATTTTCTTCAACGGGTCTATTATAGAAGATCGCGATGCGCGCTTGTCCGTCAACGACGGCGGCCTGCTTTATGGCGCGGGCATATTTGAAATTATGCGAAGCTGCGGGGGTAAAGTTTTTGCTATTGCCGATCATCTCGACCGGCTCTTTAATAGTGCCGGCGCTCTTGGGATCCATATCCCGATGGAAAAGGCCCATCTTGGCGAAGCCGTAAGCTCCGTGCTCAAGGCGAATCCAGCGGGCCAATCCCGCATTCGGCTTACGGTAACTTCCGGCCCGATGGCAATGGGAACTGATGAGCCAAATCCGACGGTGCTGATCACATCTGCGCCATTTGAGCCTTATCCGGCTGCGCTTTATGAAACGGGCATTACCGTGGTGCTCAATACCGCTCGGCAGAATCCAACCGACCCGACGGCCGGTCACCAGGTGCTTAATTATTTCCCGCGTCTTATCGCACTTGACACCGCTCGCCGCAAAATGGCACTTGAGGCCCTGTGGTTTACTTTTGAAAACAAGCTGGCGGAAGGTTCAATGTCCAACATCTTCATCGTGAAGAATGGAAAGCTTCTTACGCCGTCTGTCAATACGCCGGTTGTGCCGGGCATTGTTCGCAGGCATGTACTGGCTATCGCGAAAGCAAACGGCATTGAAACCATCGAGGGGGATCTTTTTATTACCGATCTTCTCGAAGCTGATGAGGTTTTCCTTACAAGCACCGTCATGCACATTCTGCCGGTGATAAAAGTAGAATCGCATGCAGTGAAGGATTCAAGGCCTGGCTCAATCACAGCCAAACTCACGGCGGCATTTGCCGAGGCGTTCAAACTGCAGACAATGTAAGGCGGGTCAAACATGAAGATAAACGATATTATAGCTGTACTCGAAAAAGGTATTCCAATAAAGCTGGCCCAAAGCTGGGATAATGTGGGGCTGCTAATCGGCGACGGCACGGCCGATGTAAAGAAGGTGCTGGTAACGATTGATATTACCAAGCTTGTTCTTGATGAAGCTGTTGCTACTGGCGCAAATTTGATCCTCAGCTATCACCCGACTATCTGGAACCCGCTAAAAACCGTAACCCCCGACGGGCCTGGCTCGATAGTGTATGAGCTAATTCGAAATAACATTGCCGTGTATTCCATGCATACCGCTTTTGATGCCGTAGCAGGCGGTGTAAATGATTGCCTTGCCCAAATGATAGGCATAAAAAATCCCAAGCCCATCGGAGATTGGGTGCAAAGCCCTGCAATGCCATCATATAAAATCGTGGTGTTCGTGCCGGAGAAAGAATATTACAAGGTTGCTTCGGCAATGTGGGATGCGGGCGCCGGCCACATAGGTAATTACGACCGCTGCGGCTTTGAATTGGCCGGGACGGGAACATTCAGGCCGCTTGCCGGTTCAAATCCCGTGATTGGATCGCAAGGCAAGCAGGAGTATGTCGAAGAGGTGCGGTTTGAAACCATTGTTACACAGTCGGCGCTGGCGGGAGTAATTGAAGCTCTTCGCGCAAGTCATCCTTATGAGGAACCGGCGTTCGACGTGATCTCACTTTCTAATGCGGATCGCTTCGGCCTCGGGCGCATGGGCGAATTGGCAAAAGCAGCGTCACTGGACGACATTGTTTTGCAAATAAAAAAGGCCACGGGTGCAAAAGCGGTGGGTATCGTAGGGCCGGCAAAAAGAAAAATAAAAACTGCTGCTGTATGCGCTGGATCGTGTGGTGCGATCCTGAATTTGGTCATTGCCGGAGGGGTAGAGCTATATGTTACAGGCGAACTCAAGCATCACCAGGCTGTGGCCGCACGCGAAGCGGGAATTACATGTTTGTGCCTGTCGCACAGCGTCTCGGAGCGATTTGCGCTGGTAAAAATAGTTCAACTCTTGCAAAAATCCCTGACTGATGTGAAAATCACGCAAAGCAAAAAGGATAGCGACCCATTTGTATGGAAGGAAATATGAGTAATCAGCCAAGTGACGTTCCCCAGAGGGACCAGGACATAAAGGAATTCGAAACTGCCACCGAGGCCATCCAGGCCGGCGAGGAGCAGGCGGCTGAATCATTGCCTGACGATCCCTGCGATGAAAGTGCCCAGGTGGAGGCCAGCGATTCGGATGCGATGAGCGAAGAAAGCGAAAAAGTTGAGGCCGCCGGTGATGAGGCTGGGCAGCCGCAAGGCGGTGACGAAGAAATTGAATTCGAAGCCCCCGGTTCCAAGAAACCCGCTCCTCAGCTCTTTGCGCAGGAAGAAGGTGTCGAGGCAACAGTTGAATCGGCACTTGAGGCGGTGCTCTTTGCCTCGGATGAGCCGCTTACAGAAGCCAAGCTCATTTCGATTGTGGAACTTGGCTCGCCGAAGCAGCTCCGCGATATCATTGATACCCTCAATGCCAAGTACCGCGCCAACAACAATGCTTTCCGCATCGAGCGTATCGCCGGCGGGTACCAGCTTCTCACGCTGGGCGTTTACAATGCCTGGCTGCAGAAGCTTGTGCGCGTCCGCACGGATTCCAAACTTTCGCAGGCATCAATAGAGGCGCTGGCGATCATCGCATACAAGCAGCCGGTGATCCGGGCCGATGTAGAAGCCATCCGAGGGGTCGCTTCGGGTGAAGTGATACGGGCGTTGATGTTTAAAGGTCTTGTCAAGATCGTCGGCCGAGCCGAAATATTGGGCAGGCCGATGCTTTATGGAACGACCAAAAAATTTCTCGAAGTTTTTGGCCTTAACTCCTTAAAGGACCTGCCGAAAATAGAAGAGCTTAAAAAACCGCAGTAATGGCCCAAAAACGCAGTTGGCTAGAAGCCATCCCAAAACCTCATTTGGGCTGCAAATGGCACTTTTTTCCGCCGGACGGCGTCGGTCTGCATCGCAATAGCGGAACTATTGCTGTTTCGCCCTTCCTTGCCGGCGAAAAAAATTGCCATTTTCGCCGCCAAAGCAGGATTTTGGGATGACTTCTATTTTAGGTTTTTACTCTTTGCAATAGCCGGTGAGGCTTGTACAATATTGCGATACTTTAAATTGAATTGTGGTAGTTGTACGTTTTTATTTATTTTAATGTCGTGCACTGTGCACGTTTTATATCGATATGGCACAGATCAAATTTAATATCGAGCGCTGCAAAAGTTGTGAACTCTGCGTGGCGGCGTGCCCTCGCAAGCTCATAACCATGTCGGACGATTATAATCCCAAAGGCGTGCGCTATGCCTGCATACACGATACGGCGAAATGTTCGGCCTGCGGAATGTGCTATCGTACCTGCCCTGACCTTGTAATCGAGATCGAAAAATAATATGGGTAAGAAGATCCTTCTAAAAGGCAATGATGTCATGGCCGAAGCCGCCATTACGGCGGGCTGTCGATTCTACGCGGGTTATCCCATTACGCCCCAGAACGAAGTGCCGGAATATATGTCCAGGCGGATGCCGCAGGTGGGCGGAATCTTCATTCAGGCGGAAAGTGAACTGGCTGCGATCAATATGGTTTTCGGCGCAGCAGCAGCGGGCGCACGCTGTATGACATCATCTTCATCGCCGGGCATCAGCCTCAAGCAGGAGGGAATAAGCTATATCGCCGGCGCGGAAATGCCCTGTGTTATCGCAAATATGGTACGCGGCGGTCCGGGCCTTGGCAATATACGAGCATCACAGGCTGATTATTATCAAAGCGTTCGCGGCGGCGGTCACGGTGATTACAAACTTATCGTTTTTGCGCCGGCGACACTGCCAGAACTTTACCAGCTCACGATGAACGCATTCGATTACGCAGACCACTGGCGCAATCCCGTTCTCATACTGGGCGATGGGATACTGGCGCAGATGGTTGAACCAGTTGAAATGCTGCCGTATAAGCCTGTTGTTCCCATGCCCCAAAAAGATTATGTGCTTGATGGTGCCAAAGGGCGAGCGGCACGCGTTGTGAAAACGCTTTATCTCAATCCTGCTGACGGTCTCGAAAGACACAATGCCCATCTTAAGGCAAAATACGCAAAG
>MHYB01000074.1:0-6826 GCA_001824635.1 Planctomycetes bacterium GWF2_50_10 | reverse complement strand
TATAAAACCGATGACGCAAAACTCGTCATTGCCGCTTACGGTATTACCGGCCGGATCGCAAAGGCGGCGATAAATTTTGCCCGTACAAAAGGCATGAAAGTCGGTTTGGTGCGGCCGCTGTCGGTTTGGCCATTCCCGAAAAAAGCTTTTCTTAAGGCTGCTGCGACCGCGGAAAAATTTCTCGTAATCGAAATGTCCAATGGCCAGTTTATTGACGACGTAGAACTCGCTATCCGCTGCTCAAAACCGATCGAATTTTTCGGCAGCGGCGGCGGCTGGTATCCAACACCTGAAAACATCTTTGACAAGATCAAAGAGGTGTACGCATGAAGCTTGCAAGACCGCAAACTCTATATGACGTGCCCACGCATTACTGCGGCGGCTGCGGCCATGGTATAATCCATCGCCTCGTCGCACAGGCCATCGATGATCTGGGCATACGCGAAAAGACCATCGCAACAGCTCCGGTAGGCTGCGCTGTGCTCTTCTATGATTATTTCAACGTGGATATGATCGAATGCCCTCACGGCAGAAGTCCAGCCGCGGCAACGGCGATCAAGCGGGTGCGCCCGGATAACATTGTCTTCACTTATCAGGGCGACGGCGACCTGGCCTCCATCGGCATGACCGAGACCATCCATACCGCAAATCGCAGCGAAAATATAACAGTAATCTTCGTAAATAATGCAATCTATGGGATGACGGGCGGCCAGATGGCTCCGACATCTTTGATCGGGCAAAAGACTACTACCTCTCCGTACGGCAGGGGCGCACACGGCGAAGGCAAACCCATTCGCGTATGCGAACTGCTTTCAACGCTTGACGGCCCTGCGTATATTGAACGCGTTTCCGTAGCATCTCCCGCTGATATCATCAAGGCTCAAAAGGCTATTACAAAAGCGTTTACCTGCCAGGTAGAAGGCAAGGGTTTTTCGCTTGTGGAAGTTCTTTCGATGTGCCCGACAGACTGGAAGCTCTCGCCTGCCCAGGCGGTTGATTTTGTAAATAACGATATGAAGGCTGTCTTCCCGCTGGGCGTCTTTAAGGATATAACCTCAGTTTCGGGCGAAAATACCTGATATGCTTGGCAAAGAACAAAAAATCATAATCGCGGGCCACGGCGGCCAGGGGATAGTACTTGCGGGCAATCTGCTGGCGAGGGCATGTATCTTCCAGAATAAGCACGTTACGGGCATGGTAGCGTATGGCGCCGAAATGCGAGGCGGAACGGCGCATGCCACTATCGTTATCTCGGATGAAGAGATCGCAAGTCCTGTGGTAGAGACACCGAATGCCGCGATAATTTTGAATCATCCTTCGCTTGACCGCTTCGAAAACGACCTCGCCTCCGGCGCTGTAGTCGTATACAACAAATCGTTAATGAAACGCGATCCCATCCGCACGGATCTCAAGTTTATTGGGGTCGAGGCCACCCGCATCGCCGAAGGACTCGGCTCTCCGCGCGTAGCCAATATCGTAGCCCTGGGCGCGTTCGCAGCCGTAACAAATTGCGTTTCAATAGATTCCCTCGCCCAGGCTATCGAAGAACTCTTCAGCGAAAAACAAAAATCCATGGCCCAGATCAACAACCAGGCTCTCCTGCGAGGCGCACAGCTTTAATACGCATTCCTTTTCATCTCATTCTCATCGGTAATGTTGCGTGTGAATATCCCGCTTAGATAATTCTTGATTTTGGGATGGATGCGGGTACGGTATTGGCATTGTGATGAATTACGGAGAAGAACATGCCTGAGTACATTGTTATTTTAATACTGGTTGCGGTAATAGGGATATTGAGCGGGCCGGTTGCGCTGGTGGTGAGTATTGTAAACGCCAAAAGGATAGCGGCGATTGAAGAGGGGCTGGCGGCGCGGAGGCGGGCCCAGCAGATTGGTAAGGCTCAAATTGAGCATGCGCCCGGTGACATGGGGGTGCAGAAAGAAAATCTGGCTGAGAAGCCTGTGATAGAGGAGAGTGCCGGCGGGCAGGAACGGCTGGTGCAGGATATTATTTTTGCTCGGCCGACAGCGGAGAGGCCAAAGGAAAATATTCCGATAACGCCGCCGCCAACTACGCCAATGGAAACGGCAGGGCCGGCGAAAGAGAAGTTGTCTTTTGAGGTGATGGTCGGGACGAAGTGGATGGCGATTGCGGGGGCGATCGCGATGATCATAGGAGTGATAGCGGGACTCAAGTACATGTACGATAACGCGATGATAGGCGCCATGGGGCGGACGATAATTGTGGCGTGCTGGGGGCTTGCTGCGATAGTTGTTGGGCAGATCACGAGGGTGCGGGGGTATGATATTGCTGCAAAGGCGCTGACGGCGCTGGGCTTTGCTCTGCTATATTCTGCGGATTTTGCGGCGTTCGGGTTGTACGAGCTTATTGGAGCAGAGGCGGCGCTGGGGCTGGCGATTTTGATAACGGCGGGGGGTGTGCTTTACGCGGTAAGTCTTAACGAAGTTGTGATGGCGTTTCTTGCGATGCTGGGCGGGTATCTTTCGCCGGTGCTGCTTTCGACGGGTGAGAACAGGCCTAACGCGCTGTTCGGTTATATTACGATCCTCAGCGTTGGGGTGATGCTTGCGGCGGTGTGGCGGAAGTGGCGAAGTGTGAATATACTCGCGTTTGTCGGCACGGCGGTGCTGTATGGGGCGTGGTTCTGGAAATATTATTCAGACGGGCAAATAGCGACGGCGATAACGTGGCTAGGTGTGTTCTTCGTGATATTCTTGACTATACCAATCATGCATGAACTTTGGCGGGGGGCCAAGGCGAGGCGGGAGGATGTGCTGGGGATACTTGCAAATGCGATCTTCACTTTTGGTTTTTTGACAACAATGCTGTGGGATGAGCATAGGCGGTATTTGGCGCTGGCGGCGGTGGTGCTTGGGGCGGCGCATTTCGCGATGATGGGGCTGGTGCACCGGCGGTCTGCTGCGGATACGACGCTCAAGATACTGTTGGGGCTTATCGGGCTTGCGTTTATTACTGTGGCGATGGGATTGTATTTGAAATTTGATGCATTGACGATGGCATATTTTGCAGAGGCATTTGTGCTTACGGCGGTAGCGGCGAGATACAGGTCTTTGGCGACGCGGATAAGTTCGATAGCGGTTGCGGTGCTCGCGGTCGTGATGCTGCTTAAGAACCTGCCTATGCACGATGAGGCGTTTGGGTTTATTTTTAATGCGGAATTTGGGATATGGGTATTCGGGGCGGCAGCGTTTTACGCGTGCAGCCTGATATACAGGTCGATCAAGGATGGTGGCGAGGCTGGGCGGGTTCTGGCTCAATGTTATTTCGCAGCGGCGATGATGATACTTGTTGGGGCGGTCTGTATGGAATGGTACTGGAACTGCTATTTCAATAAGCATGGCGCGATGGCGGCGGCGATGCACGGGATTATGGCTGTGCTGGCGGGCGGGGCGGTGATCGCGATATTGCCCAAGTTCAAGGCTGCGGGGCAGGCGGCGTTTGGGTTGTCTGTGGCGGGGGCTAGTATAGCATTTGTGCTTGCGTTTATCGAACTGCTCAACCTGGACCGGTCTTATTTCGAGTTTTGGAATTCATATTTAATAGCTGGGTGCATTACGGCGGTTTTGTTTTATGTTTGCTCGTTGATGTACAGGTTTATTGATTACTGTGAGATAAGTAAAGGCAGGCAGGGTTTGACGGAGGCTTTTTTTGCTGCGGCGATGATAGTACTTTTTATGGCGCTGCATAATGAATGGTATGAGTACTGGAGCAGGTTCGGCATAGCTGTGCAAACGGCCAATTATTTATGGGGGCTGCTTTGCGGGCTGCTTGTGTTTTCGGTGGCAGCGATCTGGCCGAGGTTTTCGCCCAGGGGGCAGGTTGCGGTGCTGTTTTCGGGAATGCTTTTGATCGGCGCGATGGTATTTTCGGCGCACAGGATAACGGATCTGAACTGGGGGGCACAGTATGTTTATTTCAACACGGGATTTCTATATGCGATATCGCCGGCGTTTGCGGCAGTGGTCGTTGCTGAGATATTGCGAAGGCGGCAGGGGCTGGATGAAAAAAGCCGGCGGCAGCTGGCGGGCGGGTGTTATCTTGCGATCATAATTTTCGTGTGGATTGTGCTGACTAAGCAGATGTACCAGTTCTGGAAGTACTGGCAGTATAACCCAAGGGGTTTTGAGATCGCGGGAGATTTCAACCTCGATAAGGGACAGATGTGGGTTTCGATAATATGGGCTGGGTATGCGGCGGCGATAATGACGATCGGACTTTGGCGCAAGGTTGTGCTGCTTCGGTATGTTGGTTTTGCATTTATTACCGTTACGGTGGTGAAGGTGTTTTTGTATGATACGCGTAAGTTGGAGGGGCTTTACCAGATAGCGAGCTTCGTGATGCTGGGGGCGGTGCTGATCGGGCTTTCGTATTTGTACCAGTTTCTTAGAAAGAAGGGTTTTTTTGAGCGTGGTACGACTAGATAGTTTTATCAAAGTGCAACGGTGGGCAAGAGTACTTGCCCACCCTACGCGAGGCTTATAGAATTTCTATAGGGAAAAGGATTCTTTGGGCGGGGTAAATCTCTCTAAACCGAGGGGGCTGGTTGGTCGATAGTTTTGGCGTCCGAAGAAGTGAAGAATTTATGGATGGTCCTATAAGGGCTTTGTTCTGTGGCCCTGGAGGCCGGTACGAGAAAAGGACGTTTTTCGGGTCGGCCAAAACTGGAGAGATTTATGACAACTTTTGATATTACCCTCGGTGAATATTTGCATGATATAGACGAGGTGCATCTTCTCGATGCAGAAGAGGAGACGCTGCTTGCGAGGCGGATAATAGATCATAATGACCCCGAGGCGCGAGAGCGGATGATCCGGAGCAATCTGCGGCTGGTGGTCAATATCGCAAAGAAGTATTCCAAGCGTGGGATGGCCCTTGCGGACTTGATAGAGGAAGGCAACCTCGGGCTGCTGAGGGCGATAGACACGTTCGACCCGTCGCACGGGGTGCGGTTTGGCACATACGCGGCGTGGTGGATAAAGCAGAGCATAAAGAGGTCGCTGCAGAGTTCAGTGGCGACGATACATGTGCCCGGTTACATGATGGAGATGATAAACCAGTGGCGCGGGGCAGGCGGAGAGCTTGAGGCGAAACTCGGCAGGGCTCCGAGCATAGAAGAGACGGCAAAACATTTGCAATTGCCATTGCGCAAAGCTAAAATTGTCGACGATATGGCCCAGACGGTAAGCGGTGTGCAGAGCGATTCGCTTGATGACAGCCATGGTCTTAGCGATGTAATCGAAGACAGCAGGAGCGGCGAAGCACAGGAAGCAATGCTTAACCAGGAAGAGATGCAAAAGGCTGTTGCGCTTCTGGATGTGCTGGAAAAGCGAGAGCAGCAGGTGCTGACGATGCGTTTCGGGCTTAACGGCTGTGAGCCGGTAGGGCTTGTGGAGATCGGCAAGGCTCTGCGGCTTACACGCGAACGTGTGAGACAGATACAGAATAAGGCGCTGGAGAAGCTGCAGGAATATATGCTTAGCTAGGAATAGAAATAGCGGTTAGCGTATAGGAAGAGAAATCAAGGAGGGTTGGATGGTGGAGAAGGTTAAACTCGAGCAGTTTATAAGGGACATACCGGATTGGCCCATCAAGGGCGTTTTGTTCAGGGATATCACGCCGCTGCTGGCAAATACGGTGGCATTCAAGCATTCACTTGATCTTATGGTTACGCCTTTTACCGACCGAGAAATAGATTGCGTGGCGGCGGTTGAGGCGCGGGGGTTTATCTTTGGTTCGGCGATCGCGGCAAAACTAGGGGTTGGATTTGTGCCGATACGCAAAAAGGGCAAGCTGCCGTTTAAAACGACAAGCATAAGCTATGACCTGGAATACGGGGTCGATACGCTTGAAATACACAGTGACGCGCTGCGCAAGGAGGAAAAGGTTCTGCTGGTCGATGACCTGCTGGCGACTGGCGGGACAATGGCTGCCGCGGCAAAACTTGTTGAAAAACTCGGCGGCGAGGTGGTGGGGTTATCGTTCCTGATAGAGCTTGGGTTTCTTGGCGGCAGAGGCAAGCTTTCGGGCTACGATATGCACACAGTCATTTCATACTGAAAAGCAGTAAAAAAACATACCAAAAATAGGTCAAAGCCGGTAGCATATCGGGCTATGAAATCTATTGAAGTGAAAATCCCCGGAATAGAGGAACGAAGCTATCGAGTCGTTATCGGCTCGGGTCTGCTTGGGGGCATAATTGCTGATGTGAAAAGGACTTACCCAAAGCACGGGCTGTTCGTGGTTACTGATTCTGAGGTTGTGCGGGCGGGGCATTTTGAAAAATTGGGGGTGTCGGAGGGGGGGGCGCGGGGGTATGTGATAGAGCCTGCGGGGGAGATTTCTAAGCATATCGGGACGGTGGGGGCGATAATTGAGGCTATGGAAGCGGCTAAACTCGGCCGTGATACTGTTATTTTGGCGCTTGGCGGGGGGGTAGTTGGGGATGTGGCGGGGTTTGCGGCATCTATATTCAAGCGTGGGGTGCCGGTGGTGCAGGTACCCACGACGACGGTATCTCAGGCGGATTCGGCTATCGGCGGCAAAACGGGGGTGGATAGTTCAATCAGCAAAAATGCGTTTGGGACGTTTTGGAATCCTTTTGCTGTTTATGTAGATGTGGCGACGCTGAAAACATTGGATGAGCGGCAGTTCCGGGCGGGGCTGGTGGAATCTGTGAAGCATGCACTTATAATGGATGCGGGGTATTTTGAGTTCATAGAGCAGAACCTTGATAAAGTGCTTGTGCGTGAGCAGGGGGTTTTGGAAGAGATAGCCGAGCGGAATT
>MHYB01000073.1 GCA_001824635.1 Planctomycetes bacterium GWF2_50_10 | reverse complement strand
CTGCCTTCCCCGCATCCTGGGCCTTTACCATCGCACTCACTTCGATTTTCTTGCTCTTGCCGTCGTACTTCTCGGTCCGCCTCCACTCTGCGATAGGAAAATATTTATCCGCTGTTTTCTTTATGCTCAGGCTCGATTTGCCGTCACTGCCCGCCTGCCTGTCCCATATGTACTCAACCCCGGTAATATCAGCCCCTTTCTCCCACCCGCTTGGAACATCTTCGCCCGTTTCACAACTATCAGTAAAAATTGTCCCGCCGCCCGTTCCGTTACCTCCAATTTTCTCCAACTCCCGCTCCGCCTTCATCGCGAATATCTTCTGATCCTCATACTTCGCAATTACATCCTTAAATATCTCCGCCGCCTTGTCACTCTGCCCCTTCTTCGCCAAACAAACCCCATACCGATACATCGCCTTGGCCACTTCAGGCCGCCTCGCCGCTTCATCCTCAATTATCTTCTCATATAGCGACATCGCTACATTCACATCCCCAACCGTCTCCTCCTGGTACTGCGCCTCCTCCAGCATCATGCTCACAGACTTCTGGGCCCCATAAACATATCCGCACCCAACCAAAATCCCGATTACCGCCAGACTCACCATCTTCATATTCCATCTCCTGAAATTCTTTATTTTTATTCTATGCTCGAACTATAGACATGCAACTTTACGGATTTGTTACCATTATTTAAATTCCAGAACTATTTCCAAATCGCTCGCATGCGACCTCCTCTTTTTCTGCCAAATATTCCCAGCCGAAAGCACTTCCGCACCTACGCACTTTGCCCCACCCAGCTCCCCCCAAACCACCCTTTTTGTTGCTTTTTCTACTAAAAACTAATCACTAATGACTAAAAACTATCCCGCAACCCCCCCCTGTACCCCCCTCAAAATTCCCTTGACACACTTTTTTTCATGTACAACAACTTGCGCAAGCCCCCCAAAAACCGCCCTCAAAGCCCTAAAAACCATCCTTTAACTCAAAACTCAGCATTCAAAACTCAAAATCCCCAAATCCTCTACCCCTTTTCAACTTGCGCAAATCTAAATCCCAGACCGTCAAAAATAGGCCGTACCACGAAACCATCGGGGGCTGGTAAGATACCCTACTGCAAGCCCGGGCGGGAGAGCAGGGTTATTGTTTGAGCACTTTTTCGAAGACTTCTTCGGCTACGAAGAGGGCGGCGTTTGTGGCTACGCCAAGGGCGATGGCGTCGGAGGGTCTGCAGTCAATGACAATGGAATCGGCCTGGGTCTGGATGGTGAGTTGGGCGTAGAAAGTATGGTTTTTGAGGTCTGTTATTGTGATCCTGGAAATCTTGCCGCCCATTTGTTCGATGACGCTCTGGAGAAGATCGTGGGTCATGGGGCGCGGGGGCATGATGCCTTTTAGCCTGCGGTCGATGGCGAAAATTTCCACGATGCCGATGACAATGGGGAAGGTTCTTTGGCCGCCCTTTTCCTTGACGACTATCACCTGCTGGTCGGATGTTTCGTTTATTATGATCTTAGAAAGTTCAACCGGTATATCCATAAGCCATCCCTCAACTGGCGGGATTGTAACATATTTTCGAGGGAATGTACCTCTATTTTTTGGGGGAGGTCTTTTCGCCGTCGCCGTTTATCAGAGTGTTTATGATAATAAGGCCTACGGCGATACAGAGCATGGAATCGGCGATGTTAAAGGCGGGCCATTGCCAGTCTTTGTAGTATATCAATATGAAATCGCGTACCAAGCCCCGGTTAAACAATCTGTCGTAGAGATTTCCGGTTATGCCGGCGGCGAGGAGGGCAAGGGCTATTTTCATGATCACGGGGCGGATACGGCTGGAAAGGAACATGTATAAAACCACTGAAAGGGCGGCGATTGAAATTGCCGCTAGAAAGACCCGTTTGCCGCGAGCTATTGAAAAGGCTGCACCTGAATTTTCGGCAAGTACCAGTTGGAAAAATCCGGGCACAACGTCATGAACCTGGGGCCATTTTTGGCCGAGCCAGTTGAATATGGCGCTTTTCGTCCAGAGGTCGGCACCGAGACCGGCCAGCGCTATGGGCCAGAATATGAGGTGATCTTTTAGTGGAGGCAGTTTCATTCTGCCTTACCGCTGATATTTTTCAAGGAGTTCCATTAGCTTGGGCTGTTCGGGCTGGAGCTTTAGGGAGAGTTGCCATTGGGTGATGGCCTCTTCCTTGAGGGCCAGGTCGTTTTTTACACCTGAGGCGAGCATGAGGGCAACGCCGAGGCCCTTGTGAGCCGACCAGTCTTTTTCGTCAAGTTCGACGGCTTTTCGGTATGCGGCGACGGCATCATCGACGCGTTTGAGCTTTAGATTCGCGTAGCCAAGCTGCTGATAAGCAGACGATGTTGGATTATTGGCGACTACACCGGAAAGGAGTTCATGGGCGGCTTCGACTTTGTTTGTCCTGAGATACATCAGGGCAAGGGCGGCGTTGACCTGCGGGTTATTGGCATCGACCTCTAAAGCCCTCTTATAGGCGGCGATGGCAGGGTCATATTCCTTGCTGGCGCCGAAGACATCGCCGAGGAGCGACTGCACATCGGCTTGGTTGGGGTCAAGTACACCGGCTTTTTTGCCGTACCTGAGGGCGGTTTTGTAATCCTTTAGCTGATAGTAGGCCTGGGCGGCACCGAGGTGGGCTTCGCCAGAATTGGGTGATATCTCTGTTGCGCGAACGTATGCGCGCACCGACGCGGTGAATTTATTGAGCGACTGGTAGACCTTGCCGAGGTTGAAGAAATCCTTGTACGACCAGCGATTGAGGCTTGTGGCTTTTTCGTAGGCATTTGCGCTTTGTTCAAGCTCGTTGTTCTTCTGGTATATCTCGCCCATGAGCGACCACGCAAGTGCGAACTTTGGATTTGAGGCGACAGCTTTCTGGAGCTTGGCGATGGCCTCCTGGTCGTTGTTCATCTCGTCGAGCATAACGGCATCGACATAAGAGTTCACGGCATCCTGGTTGGCACAGCCGACCATGCCAAGAAGCGAGACAACCGACACGGCCGCGACGACGACGCAGGCTAAACTTCTGCTCATCACAATTCCTTTTACAATCAGAACCTATATAATAATCGACAGATTATATCCGCGGCAAAATTATAACCAAAAGCAGGCGGATGTCAAACCTTTACCTTTGCAGCGATGTTGGTGAAATGAGCAGTTATGAGGAGTTTTCCCTTTTCCTTTTGATGATTCTTCTATAAATTATCGCAACTACGGCTTTAAATTTGAGATTAGAAAGGTCTTTTTCGATGTCTAAGGCAAAATTATCTCGTCGTCCGTTCGCACTTATCATCCGTGACGGATGGGGCTATAACCCAGATACTTCAATGGATAAGTTCAATGCTATAAAGCTGGCGAAGACGCCTACCGACGATATGCTTATGGGCGAATATCCAAATACGCTGATCCACACTTCTGGCGAGGCTGTTGGGTTGGCTGAAGGCACGATGGGTAATTCCGAGGTGGGTCACCAGAATATCGGGGCTGGCAGGATCGTTTACCAGGAATCGGTGCGGCTGACGCTTGCGATACGCGAAGGTACATATTATACAAACGCAGAGTTTATAAAAGCGGTTGATTTCGCCAGGAAACACAACGGCAAGCTTCACCTTTGGGGGCTGTGCTCGGATATCGGAGTTCATTCGCTGCTGCCGCATCTTTACGGGCTGCTGGAAATGGCTAAGCGGCAGAATTTTAAGGAAGTGTACCTGCACGCGTTTACGGACGGGAGGGATTCGCCGCCGCAATCGGGAGCGGCCTATCTGCAGGATATTCAAAATAAAATGGATGAGATCGGGGTGGGCAAGATCGCGTCGGTATCGGGTCGATTTTACGCGATGGACCGCGACCAGCGATGGGACAGGGTGCAAAGAGCATACGATTGCCTGCGGTTTGGCAAAGGCGGCAAGGCCCAAAACGCTGTGGCATTAATGAAGGACAGCTACACGAAGGATATTACGGATGAATTTATCGAGCCGACGAATATCGTCGATGCGGGCGGCAAGCCTTTGGCGACCGTTGAAAACGGCGATTCGGTGATATTCTTTAACTTTCGCGGGGACCGCACACGCGAGATAACACGGGCGTTCGTTGATCCTGATTTTAAAGGATTCGACCGCGGGGCCAAGCCTGATCTTTATTATGTGTGCCTTACCGAATACGACGCGACGATCCCGGCGCCGGTGGCGTTTCCCAAGCCGGCGAAGATGAAGAATATAGCGGCCCAGTATTTTGGCGAACTGGGCATTACACAATTTCGCTGCGCGGAAACTGAAAAATATGCACATGTGACTTTTTTCTTCAATGATTACACCGAAGCCCCCTTCCCAGGTGAAGAGCGGCAAATAGTGCCTTCGCCGAAGGTGCGGACATACGACCTTAAGCCTGAGATGAGCGCTTACGAGGTTGCTTCTATTGTGCTTGAAAAGCTCGATACCAACAAATACGATCTGATCATTGTGAATTTCGCAAATCCCGACATGGTTGGACATACCGGAATACCCGATGCGGCGATACGGGCAGCGCAGGTGGTGGATGAGTGCGTTGGGAAGATACTTGCGAAAATCAAATCGATGGGAGGCGCGGCACTGGTGACGGCGGATCACGGGAATTTTGAGCAGATGTACGATCCATCGACATCGGGGCCACACACTGCGCACACGGTGGGCGATGTGCCGTTGATCGTGTTCGATGAAAAGAATAAAGGCAGAAAGCTGCGAAGCGGCGGGTGTCTTGCCGATGTAATGCCGACGCTGCTGGACATGATGGAATTGCCAAAGCCGGCGGAAATGACTGGTAGAAGCCTTTTAGGATAGAATACAGGAGACAGAAGACAGGAGGCAGGAGAAGTTAATCTTTGAAGCCGAAGACTTTTAGCCAGTAATCTGTTTCGGCTTCGGTAATGCCCTGGCGTTTTTCGAGCGGCTCGGCGAATTTTTTCTTTTTTGGTATTCGGGCCAGGGTTGCCATCATCTCGGCCCAGAATAGTTCCACTTTGACGCTTACGGCTTTTCTCTTGCTCGCGGCGGCGACGATGCGTCTATCGGAACTGACGACCATCAGGCGTTTTGGGGCGGTGTTTGCTTCTATGCGGATTTCGATGATCTCGTCGGCTTCTACCTGGGAGCCTGAAAATGTAACATCGAGATTCGGCAGATTCTGGAACGGGCCTTTTTCTCTGGGGCCGATGCCGTCGAAAACTATTTCGCCGAGTTCGCCTATGTATCGCAAGTAGTTGGAAATGAGGCGACAAAGGGCCGTGTCGGTCAATGTTTCGGTGTCACTGACCTTTTCGACGCTGCGGAGCAGATTGTAACCGTCAATCAATACAGGCATTTAACCCTGTTGAGAATTATACCTTATTTCGCCGCCTACGATGGTGTATTCAATTTTGCCGCTGATATTCCAGCCTTGATAGGGGCAGTTGCGGCTTTTTGATTTGAATGTCGCGGTGTCAACGCAATATACAGCGCCGGGGTCGAAGATCGTGACATCGCCTTGAGTGCCCATGGTCATGGTGCCTTTATTCAGGCCGACGACTTTTGCGGGGCCGGCGGTCATGAGATTTATCAGTGCAGGCCAATCGATGATGCCCGGCTCAATGAGTGCTTTGACGTACAAGCCGAGCGCGCATTCGAGACTTGCGATGCCAAAGGGCGAGGCGACGAATTCCAGTTCCTTCTCGCTTTGGAGATGCGGGGCGTGATCGGTGACGAGAGCATCGACGAGGCCTTCTTTTATGGCATTCTTGAGAGCTTCAATATCGGCGGCAGTTCTCAGCGGCGGGTTGACTTTGTAGTTGGTGTCGTAATCGGCGCAGGCATCGTCGGTAAAGAGCAGGTGATGGGGGGTAACTTCGCAGGTAACGGGGAGCTTTTGCGCCTTGGCCTGGCGAATAAGTTCGACCGAGCCGGCGGTTGAAATATGCTGGCAATGGTAGCGGACGCCGGTTTTTTTGACGAGTTGTATGTCACGCCAAAGCATCATTTCTTCGGCGAGGGAATCAAGGCCGGGGAGGCCGAGAACGGTTGAATTGTAACCGGAATTCATAACACCGTTTTTGGCGAGGCTGTCGTATTGGCAATGCTGGGCGATTACTGTGTTGAACATGGCGGCGTATTTTAAGGCGCGGAGCATAACCGAGGGGTCCTGCACGCCTGAGCCGTCGTCGGTGAAGCCGACTGCGCCGGCACGGGTCATGAGGCCCATTTCGGCGAGTTCGACGCCTTTACGTTCCTTGGTGAGAGCGCCCATTACATAGACGTGCGTCTTGCGAGTCTGGCGGCCCATCCTGTGGACATATTCGACGCTGGTTGCATCCTGTATGGGCGGGTCTGTATTGGGCATGCACACTACCGAGGTGAAGCCGCCTCTTACGGCAGCGGCGGAACCGCTTGCGATAGTCTCTTCTTCTTCATCGCCCGGCTCGCGGAAATGCACATGGATATCGATTAGGCCGGGGGTGACGAACTTGCCGGAGGCATCGATCTCTGTTGCGCCTGGGGCAGAAATTTTACCGCCAACTTTTGCGAAGGAGCCGTTTGTGATGAGGACGTCGCCGGCGGCATCAATGCCATTGGCCGGGTCGATGATCCTGCCGTTTTTTATCAACAGATCGTTAGACATTACTTATTCCTGAGTTCCTGGGATGCCTGATTTACAAGATACAAAACCGCCATCCTGACGGCGAGGCCGTTTTCGACCTGCTTGAGGATGACGCTGTTTTTACCGTCGGCGACTTCGCTTTCCATTTCCACGCCGCGATTGATGGGGCCGGGGTGCATGACGATTATGTCGGGCTTGGCTTTTTTCATGCGGTCTAGAGTTAAGCCGAAATAATGCGAATACTCGCGTATGGACGGGAACGGGTTTGAGCCAAGTCTTTCAAACTGGATACGGAGCATATTGACGACATCGACTTTGTCTATCACGTCGTCAAGCGAATAGCTGACTTTTACAGGGAGCTGCTTGACGGCTGGGGGCATGAGAGTGGGCGGGCCGACAAGTGTGACGTTGGCGCCGAGTTTTGTGAGTGCCCAAATATTGCTGCGGGCTACCCTGGAATGCGCGATATCGCCCACGATAGCGACTTCAAGGCCTTCGAGCGAGCCTTTGATCTGCCGGATCGTGAAGGCGTCGAGGAGTCCCTGCGTGGGATGTTCGCCGTAACCGTCACCGGCATTTACGACGGCACAGTTGAGGGTTCTGCTGAGGAGTTTGGCGGTGCCGCCGGCGCTGTGGCGAATTACAACTATATCGATGCCCATGGCTTCAAGATTTTTGGCGGTGTCGAGGAGTGTTTCGCCTTTGCTGACGCTGGAGAACTTGGTGCTGAACTGCATGACGTCGGCGCTTAACCGTTCGGCGGCGAGGGTGAAACTGTTGCGGGTGCGAGTGCTATCCTCGAAGAAGAGGTTCACTACCACTTTGCCGCGTAGGGGCGGAGCTTTTTTAATCGAGCGGGTGCTTATTTCACGAAAGCCCTCGGCGGTATCGAGGATGTATTCGATTTCCTGGCGGCTTAATTCCATAAGGCCCAGGAGATGCTTTCGATTCCATTTGAAAGTTTCGGTCTTGCTCACGTTCTACTCCACAACCACTTCATCGATTCCATCTACCTCGACGACCTTTACCTGAACGAACTGGCCTTCGTCGACTTTTGCGCTGCAGGCGACGTAATCGGCTTGTATCGGGTATTCCCGGCCGGATCGTTCTACGAGTACGGCAAGTCTTATCGCGCGTGGCCTGCCGAGATCCATAAGTGCATCAAGGGCGGCACGGACGGAACGGCCGGTATAAAGAACATCGTCAATAAGGAAGATGATCTTATCACTTATATCAAATGTGATTTCCGTGCTGCGAACCTGCGGTATTTCCTGGCCGGCGGGCGAATTTAGATCGTCGCGGTAAAGAGTTATATCAAGCGTGCCGCAGGGTACGTCTTTGGATATCTTCTGGGCGAGAATTTTCGTAACTCGCTGGGCAAGTATCTCGCCCCTGCTTCGAATACCGATTATTCCGATATCCGAGCCAGTTCCAGCGGCGCCTGCAATGCACTGGGCGAGGTATTCCAGCGAATTACTGATCTGGGCGGCATCAAGCAGAATTTTCATTTTTGCCTCGAACTTAAATTCAATTTCGGAGCAAGTATAAGGCCTTTGCGCTTCTTTATCAAGGAGCCTGTTTGGAAGCGCATAAAAAAGGGCCGAAAAATCGGCCCTTTACCATTTACTGGGTGAGTCCTATCACGCTTGGAGCGGTCGTAAGTCCGCCCGGCAGCCTCACACGGGCCTTGACCCTGTAGCCCGCCAAAATAGACCTGTTGGCTATGAGGTATGTATAGGTTCTTGATGTCTGCCAGCCGCTGCTTATGCCGTTGCCGTAAACACATTCAAATAAGTACTCCACAGTGCCACCGCCTGTGCACTCGGCGACGGTCATCGTGTGATAGTAATTTATACCCGATGAGTATTGCCTCGGCGCCGATTCCCACACCGGCGGATTCGGGCTAGGCGCGCCGACGATTTTCACCGAAGCACTTGTCGAATACCCGGTGGCATTGTGCGCCACCGACCTGTCCCTGACGCGGATACGATATGTGTAAGTCACACCCTGCGAAAGGCCGGTATCGGTATAGGTTGGCGTGCTTATCCAGCCGCTGTCCGTACCGCCGGCTCTGTTGGATGTTTCCTCGAAATAATATTGGACACCGCTTGCATCCTTGGCAGTTGTGGCGGTCATAGAGACCGAAGTGTTATTAACAGCATAAGGCCTCTTTACCCATGTAGGCGGATTGGGCGTAGGCTTAGTAACGTCGTTGTTTACCGAGTTTGTGATGTACGCGATGGTGGACCACTTTGTCATATTGCCGTTTTTGTCCTTGGCCCGTACCCTGTAACCATAGACCAGGCTCGACGAAAGACCTGTGTCAGTCCATGTCCTGCTCGTCTGCCACGGGCTGTGCACGCCTGTGGCTCCGCCGTTTGCGTTTAGGCGTTCAAAGTAGTAATAAATCGAACCGGCTGAGTTATCAACAGCCTGATAAGCCGTCATTGTCGCGGTTGTGGTGGTGGTGCGTCTGGGCGAGTTCGCGAACTTCATCGGGTTCGGCGTTGGCGCCAAGGTTTCCGTTTTGCCGACGTTCTTATCGAAGAGCGAACGATCTGTATAGTTGACTATGCCGTCTTCGTTGAGGTCTCGGCCGTTGCACCAGTATGGGAAGTCGCACGACCTGTTCATCCAGTTGTTAAATGCCCAGAGTGCCAAGTCTGTCGTATTTACAGCGCCGTCGAAATTGTAATCACCAAGGACGTCGGGATACTTGATATAATGGTATCCCATATCAGGCACGCCGGTATCTACGACAAGATCGGTGCGGGTAGTGTGTCTTGTGAAATGCAGGGCTGAAAGCGTGCCGGTGCCCTTGTTGACACACGGGCTGGTTACAGTTTGGCCGGTGGGCTGGCTGAGGTAGAAGCCGCTCACAAACTTCGGATCTGCATCAATATTGCCCGCGCCCCAGAACGCCTTGCATCCAGTGTCAAACAACATAGCGGTCGTTTTGCCCATGATGTCGCTGTATTTTACCCTGAGATACGAGGGCAGGTTATAGTAAACCTCACCTGTTTCGCTGTCGACGAAATCATCTGTGAGTGATACCTGGCGGCCATTGGCTGCGGAGTTATTGTAAATGATCGTATTTACCACGTTTGCATCACAATAGTACGACATATTCAGGCCGCCGCCGAAGCTGCTGGCGAATTTCGTTTTGGTAACCGCATTTGTGCCCGTAACGGTGTTACTGGCTATTGTGCAGTTCATAATATTCGGTTCGGCATACCAGTTTGCGCTTATGCCGCCGCCGTCACGGCCTGCCTGGTTATTTGTGATAAGGCAGTTCATCAGCCAGCTTGTGTCACTGCCGAAGAGGTACAATCCGCCGCCGGATGCTGTTGCCTTGTTGGTCTGAATCTTAGAATCACAGACCCACAGGTTGGCATCCGATGCCACGATGCCACCGCCTACACCTGAAATGCCGTTTGCCTCGTTCTGGCTGAAGGTTGATCTGGATATGCGGTAATTTCCTTCGACAAGATAAAGCGCGCCGGCGTCCCAGCCGAAGTTCTTTGTGAAGGTGCAGTCTGATATGAGCGGATCTGCGTACTCCGCATAGATCGCACCGCCGGCACCTGCACTGTTATGCGTAAAGGTGCACTTCTTGAAAGCCGGGCTTGCATAATCATCAAACGCAACCGCGCCGCCCCATGTGTACGGGGAATTTGTTTTATCGAGAACAACTGAGCCATTGTCATTATGTGTGCCACCAACGCCATTTGGATCAAGCTGGTTATCGATGAACTGGCAACTTGTGAAAACAGGCGAACTGCTGGCTGCGCAATAAACCGCACCGCCATAAGCATCGATTTGAAAATGCCGCTGCGGCCAGCCGGCTATACCACCACTTACACCGCAACTGCCGCCCATTGCATCATTATCCTTGAAAACGCAATTTTGGAATTCGGCCGCGCTGCCTGTATCGACAAATACTGCTCCGCCGTAGCCGCTGTATTTCCAATATGGCTGGTACGGACCCCAATACCAACCTAGATCCTGTTCACTCCATGTATCCCATGATCCGCCGTGGCCTGGTGCGGGCGAGGTTGTTCCATTGCCGCCGTCGCCACCCTTAGCTGAACATTCCAGAAACGAACAATACCTTACAAGAGGATTCGATCCTGTGCCGCAATAAAGTGCACCGCCCTTAGCCCAGCCACCCCAACCACCTTCGCCGGGAGCCACTCTGCCGGGCAAACCGTGACCGGCCCGGATCGTGCAGTTGTCAAATACGCAATTGATGATCGTCGGTGAAGCGTCTTGAACAAGAGCTATCGCACCACCTACAAGGGGTTTGCCATTGCGGCCGTCGTTGGTCACGTCTTCGGATGGCACAGATGTTGACGAAGTTACTGTCGCCTGGAAAGTAAGGCCTTTTATTATCATATTTCGTGACACATTATAAAGGCGCATCATTCCGTATGCGGGCTCACTGGTTACCCATGTGCCATAATCTCGGGCGGTGATATCTTCAACCCAGGCACCATAAGACACATGGTAATTCGTCCTTATCACAGTTGCCGCGACCACACACGGATCATTGGGATTGCGGCTGGTAAGTGTTATATCTTTGCCGCTGACAGTTAAGTAGAAATTGTCGTTGCTGGATTCGTCTATATCATAAACGCCAGGGCCTATTACGACGGTGTCCTTATTCAGAGCAGCGTCTATCGCATCCTGAATATGAACATAATCACCGGGAACGTCTAATACCCGCGGCTTAACAAAAGTAATGCGAACTTCCTCTTTCTGTCCTGTGGGGGCATCCATCTGCACCCAGTTTGTAAGGTTATTTGAACCGTCGTTTGGTGCGCCGTTCTTGCCGGTGCCGGACCATTCGATACGGTAGGAAGCATTACCGGGTACACATGTTATATAAACAAGCGCGTCGCGATAATACGACTTGGTCCTTACATTATCATAATTGGGATTGAGCGTGAACGTACTGCTTGCGACACTCGGATCACCTTGCGTATCTATAATAACACGCAACTCGATCATTTTGGTTTCGAATGTCACATAAACGATCTTGTCACTTAGCATTGTAACGACGTTGTCGTTGGAATCGATCGCATCGTTATCTGTGCCACGCCATGACTGCAACTGGTAGGCCGAAGCCGGGACGGCTGTAAGCTGTACCTGGGAATACATTTTGAAGGTCGGCATGGTATCAGGATCGGTAGTAACGGTTCCGCCAACATTCGGCGTTCTGACTATTATCAAAGTAAATGTGCCTATGACGGTGGAATCTTTGTAATGAAAGCCGATATCAACTACGTTTACATCATTACTTTCGTTATCCGTCCGTGTACTAACTGTATCCAAACCTAGATTGACAGCCGTATCACTGCCTGCGTCGACAGCCGGGCTGTCTACAAGCTGCCCTGCGGCGATCTGACTAAGGTAGTAATCGCCCAGTCTGCCGGTAGCGAACAGTGGTACTGCTCCAATGCTGTTGGCTACTTCTGCCAACTGATCGATATTGTAGGTGCCTGTAAAATTGGCATCATAAGCTTTGCCATTATCAGCGTTCCAGTAATCCGCCGGCAAGTTCTCGCCGAACAGACAAAAATCAACACTAGCAGGACTTATCACATTAGGGATACCATTTTCAGTATAAACTGTTTCATAAATGGCGTAGTTGCTGTTGCCACTGAATATGCAATCTGTGATAGTCGGGGCAGTTGTCGTGTAATACAGGAAGATAGCTCCGCCGAATCTGTCCGTTGCGGCCACTGCGTTATCCGCAAATGTGCAACTCGATATATTGCTAGTGCTTCCGTTTAAATAAAGACCTGCTCCGCCGCTGCTTTCATCGCCCCCGATCGTGGAATTTCTCGCGATAAGGCAATTAAAAACAGTCGGCGAGGAGTCCCAGAAGTACATGCCGCCGCCAGAATAATCCGCGACGTTGTCCATGATTGTAGTGCCGCTAATAGACCCGTTTGAATTTTCCCAGTAAATACCGCCGCCATCAAAATGCGAAATATTTGTCGAAATGTTGCAGTCCGTTATCGCTACTGTGGTGTCGAACAAGTACATGCCGCCACCTGAATCGGCGCTGGATATGTTATTTATTACATTAGAATCAGTAATTGTAATTACACTCGCATCGTCCTCTGTTGCAGTGTAAATACCGCCACCGGGGCCGCCTATGCTATTATTATCCATTATATTGGAATTGGTGATAGTTACGGATGAATCAAGCAAGTAGATACCACCGCCGCCTGACTGGGCGATATTAGCCATGATGTTGCAATCGGTTATGGCGGGGTCTGCACCACCGTCAATTTGAATGCCGCCACCCAAGTCGGTGCTTATGTTATCCTGAATAAAGCAATCGGAGATCTCAGGTTCTGTGCCGTCGATGTATATGCCACCATCACCATCGCGGATGGTGAAACCCTGTATTTTAGTGGCAGATGTCTGGCCTCCGTAGATGCTGAGAGTAGGCATAGTACCATCAAGTGCAGCGGAAATCACAGTGTCCTGCGGGTATAGAGCAGGATTGCCCATACCACCGGCTGTTGCGATGCCACTGCGTATCGTAAGTTCCTTATTGCCCAGATCTACATTTTCATAATACCAGAAATTATGATCTACGACGAGCGTGTCACCTGTCAAAGTCGCGGCATCATCAATGGCATCCTGAATGCTGTGAAAGACCGTAGCAGGCGTATGGGTATTTATAACATTTCCAGCCCTTGCCCTATAGACGGCATTGAAAAGGTTGAGCCTTGCACCGGAATCGCACAAACTGGTTAAAACAGGCAGCTTGTCGCCGGAAGACTTTATCAGCTTGATGACGTTTGTGTATGAAATTGTTGGGTTAATCTCCATCACAAGCGCCACAGCGCCGGTGACATGAGGAGCGGCCATTGATGTGCCCTGATAAAACCCGTAGTTATTTCCGGGCAAAGTACTTAAAATACCGCCCTGTTCGGAAGAATCAGTTGATCCACCGGGGGCGGCAATATCGACTTCTATAAGACCATAGTTAGTGTAATAGGATGGCGAATCATAATTATTGGTGGCCATTACACTGATTATATTGTCCAGATCGTAATTTGCAGGATATGTGCTATTCAAGTCATTGTCACTGGTGTCATTGCCGGCGGCAGCAACAAATATTACGTTGGCATCCCTAGCTGAATGGATTGCGTCATAGAGACCTATTGAATATGAACCACCGCCCCATGAGGCGTTTATTACATTTGCACCTTCGCGTACAGCGTAACCAATTGCCGCGATTTCATCGCTTGCATAACAATATTCAGAGTTATCAGCGAAAATTTTCAAAGGCATAATCTGCACTTTCCATGCAATACCGGCTATGCCGATGCCGTTATTACCGACAGCGCCGATAGTGCCGCTGACGTGGGTACCATGTCCCATGAAGTCCCGAACGTCGCTATCGCCATCATAGAGATCATTTCCATCCGCGCCGGCAAAATCCCAGCCTTTGACGTCGTCTATGTAGCCGTTGTTATCGCTATCCAGGCCATCATAGGCATTAGCATCACAAGGATCTGGAACAAGCTCATTTGGATTCATCCAGACATTGTCATTGATATCAACATGGTTTACATCAAGGCCGGTGTCTGTAACCGCCACGACGACGGTAGTGATGTCATGAATGTAGTCCCATGCCTCGGGGGCGTGTATCTGTGCCAAGGTACTTCCGCCTGCCTGGCCGGTGTTGCTCAAGGCCCACATTTCGTTGTAGCGTAAATCGTTAGGCTCGGTGAATTGCAACTCGTAGGCGTAATCCGGCTCTGCGTAGGCGACAGCAGGGTTATTCATGAAATGCGACAAAGCGTTATCAACACTGGAACCGGCGGGCAATTTCACGACGCTTAGGCCGGGTTTAAAATCGTATTCGCGTTTGACGCTAGATCCGGCCATGATAGCATTGGCAACGATGCTCTTTACAGCCTTGCTCGACATGGGCCTGCTCAAGCCTTGCGGGACAGCATTGCTGGCATTGGCGAACTTGACGATGAGGTGGCCGGGCCTGTATTCGACCTTTTGCTTAGCGAATGCGCCGGTCAGGCCTAGACATGACAAAAGAATAATTGCGACGAAACTGCCTCTTCCCATAAAATACGTCCTTTTAATAGTAGTATTGGATGATGACTTTGCACCGTTAAATATTCGCAAGTATATTGGCAAAAAGTATTATGTCAACGGCATAATTGTAATTTCTATCCTTTGAAATTACATGGACTTAGCATCTGCTTTGAAATTGCGGTTTTTTGCTTTTGCTATCGTCGTTTCTGTGCTAAAAATGGGGGCAAAATGGAGGCAAGTATGTTACTCAAGGTTAGAAAATCGCGGCTTTGCGGCAAGGTGGAGATACCAGCTTCGAAATCGCATACGATACGCGCGGTTGCGATCGCGTCGCTGGCGAGCGGGACGAGCTATATAAGGAAGCCATTGATATCTTATGATGCGATTAGCGCGGTTAAGTGCTATGGGGCGATGGGGGCGGATATCAATACTGATAACGACCAGTGCTGGGTTATCTGCGGCAACGGCGGGCAAGTTGTTGCGCCTAAAGAGGTTATAGATGTGGGCAATTCGGGTACGACGATGCGGCTTGCAACGGGGTCGGCGGCGCTTTGCAGGGATTTGAGTAAAATTATACGGCTTACGGGGGATGAGCAGATACAGAACAGGCCTATCGCCCCGCTGCTTACGTCTTTGAGCGATCTTGGCGCAAATGCTTATTCTGTAAAGGGTAACGGCAAGGCGCCGGTGGAGGTGCGAGGAAGGCTGCGAGGCGGCAAGACAAGCATTAACTGCTTTACCAGCCAGTACTTATCGAGCTTATTGCTTTGTACGCCGCTGGGGGACGGGGATACGGAAATAGATGTGCCGCTGCTCAATGAGCCTGACTATGTGAAAATCACATGCGACTGGCTGGACTGGCAGGGAATTCGGTATCAAAACGACTCGCTTCGGCATTTGCAAGTACCGGGCGGGCAAGGGTTTAAGGCGTTTGATATGGCGATACCGGCGGATTTTTCCAGTGCTACTTTTTTTATGGTGGCGGCTGCTATTTTGGGGGCAGATATCGAGATGGAGGGGCTGGATTTTAGAGATTCGCAGCCTGATAAGGCGGTTGCGGGGTATTTAGCGGATATGGGCTGTCCTGTAATCAGGGGGGGGACTGGGGTGGGGAAACGGACCCTGCGGGTGGTTGGGAAATCACTAAAGGGTATCGAAATAGATATGAACGGGACGCCGGATGCGCTGCCGGCAATGGCGGTGGTTGGGGCGTTTGCGGAGGGGGAAACTCGGCTTGTAAATGTTCCGCAGGCGCGGAGCAAGGAGACGGATCGGATCGCGTGCATGGCTAAGGAACTTTCCAAGATGGGGGCGGATATTGAGGAGCTTGCCGATGGGCTTGTTATCCGAAAGAGCAAACTTCATGCGGCAAGGGTGGATGGGCACTGGGATCATCGGATCGTAATGGCGCTTAGTCTGGCGGGGATGGCGGTTGAGGGAGAGACTATAATCGACACGGCGGAGGCGATGAATGTTACGTTTCCGAATTTTGTGGAGTTGATGAGGAGCCTGGGAGGAGAATTGGAAGTGGAGGCTGGTTGCTAGTTGCTAGTTGCTAGTTGCTGGTTGCTGGGTGCTGGTTGCTGGGTGCTGGGCAAAAGTGCAATGAATGAGGAGCACTGTTGCGAGTTGCGTGTTACGCGTTGCGGGTTTGGAAGAAGTGCGTAAGTGCGTACGTGCGGAAGCGCGACACGGGGAAAAGCACTAAGCTCGAAATCCGAAACAAATTCGAATTCAAAAACGGAAAGTTCAAAACAAAGGCGAAGAAGTTAAGAGAGTAGACAGGAGACACAAGACAGGAGACAGTAGTGGAAGGCAAGTTCTAATTTTGGGTTTTGAGGTTTGAGTTGTGGAAGGGAGAATCATTTAAACGCTGATTTCGCTGATGGCGCTGATTTAAAGAAAAGAATTTTGCCACAGAGAACACCGAGCACGCAGAGAAGAAGGCAGAAAATTTAAACGATGATTGCGCTGATTTTTTAATTTTATATTTGCCGCGGAGGGGCGGGTGTAACGAATCTGTAACATTGTGCGTCTAATGTAATGTGCGCTTTGATAGATTGAAAACTTTTCAAGGAGAATTTATGAGACGAATGGTTTTGGTGCTTGCGGTTGCGGTAGTTGTTATGGGTGGGTGTGTTGTAAACTGCTGCTGTAATAAATCAAAGTTCAAGGCAGTAAACGTGCTGAATTTCGCGGAAGAACAGGCTAAATTTTTTGCTGCATCGACTGAGAACGGGGCAATTGAGGTGACGGGATATTCTGAAGGTGTCTGTAAATTGACCGCTGAAGTCGAGGTGCGGGCGGCGGATCAGGCTAAGGCGGATGAATATGTGCACAAGGTTGTAGTGCGGTTCGAACGGGATGGGGATACGGTTAAGGCATCAGTGGACAGACACGAGGTGCCAAAGGATGTGTATGTGAGTGTGAAGTTCAATGCGGCCGTGCAGGCTGCGACGGGATTAGAGCTTTCGAGTGTTAATGGAAGCATTTCAACGCAGGGGATTGCCGGGGCGGTACGGGCGACAACTGTAAACGGCTCGATCACGACAGATGTGCAGGCTGGGGATGTGAAGGTGAGTACTGTTAATGGGTCAATCAAGCTGCACTTTGCGAAAGATTCCAAGGCCAGTTCGATCGATGGGCACACAGTCAACGGGTCGGCTTTCGTGAATCTACCGGACGGGTTTGGGGGATCAGCAAAACTCAATACAGTAAACGGCTCAATACACAGCGATGTGGAGCTGACGGTTAAAGGCAAGTTGGGTAAGAGTGTCGACGCGAAGATCGGAACAGGGACGGGAAGGCTGGACATTTCAACTGTGAATGGGTCGGTGAGATTAGAATGATCAACAGAGAAGGGCATTGTGCAAAAACGCAATAGTAACGCTCAGTGCGAAACAGGAAAAGCACTAAGCTCGAAATCCGAAACAAACTCGAATTTCAAAAACGGAAAATTCAAAACGAAGGCGAAGAAGTTATGATTACACTGATTAACTGATTACGCTGATTTAGTATTAGGGATAGGAAATAGTTTCCGCATGGGCAAGAGTACTTGCCCTCCTCCTCATTTTACAGAACACCCTCCGCCGGCTACAGAGCATGTGCCAGATTTCGCTTTAGCCTGGTACATTTTTTTATTATATGGCAATTTCATCAACAGCATCCCCATCATGCAGTTATCAGTTATCCCTGCGAAGACAAGCCCGCTACCGACAAACAAGGGTATAATCATAAAAGCCCAATGTATCAGCCATGCCAGCATTATTCCTAAAACCACTAAGCTCCCTGCGATAACACGCACCTGTCTTTCAAGTGATACATGGCTGCTCCCTTTGATAACTGGCAGTTTATCTTTTTGCCATTGCGAGATACCTCCCTGTATCACTTTAACATTGTGAATTCCTGATTGCATGAGCATATCCGCAGCCATAGCTGCACGGTTACCGGTATGACAGAGAACAAGATAGTTATGCCTGGATTCACTGAGTTCCTGTATTTTTGAAGAAATAATATCGATAGGAATGTTAAGAGAATTAGATACTTGCAAGCGACCGACTTCCTCATTCGAACGTACGTCTAAAATCTTAGCGTGCGGGTCGTTTTTTAATATCTCCATGGCTTTAGAAGGTGATATCATTTCAATTGAAGATGTTCCGCCTTGCTGATTTACTCGAATTATATTCTCGATATTAAAAGGCTTTGGAATTACCTTTGAACGCATATTGCCCACAAACTTCTCTTTATTGTTCTCCTTGAGAAATGGATTTTCAATTTTCTCTTTGCCGATAGTTGATCTCGCAACATTATTATAATCATGTCCGGGATACAGTATTGTTTCGCTGGGTAATGCTTTAAGTCTTTGAAGTATATCAAACATTGATTCCGGCGACCCGTTTTGGAAATCTGTTCTTCCGACACTACCAATCAAAAGAACATCTGCTGAGAATAATCCGCCTTCACCAAAAATACTTATCGTATCGTCTGTATGACCCGGCGTATACAAAATATCGAAACTGGCCGAACCCAGTATTAACTTATCGTTATCATTTAGCCGCTTATCAGCTACACTGGATATGGCTTTTGAATGCATCAGCACAGGTGCCCCGGTATCTTTTTTCAGCACCGCCGCTGCTGAAAAGTGGTCTGCATGTGTATGTGTGTCAATAATATATTTAAGCGTTAGAGAATTTTTGGTAATATACTTTTTGTATGTGTCTACCAAGCTCACATGAGGGTCAATAATAGCACTTTCTGTATTAGAACTTAAAATATATGAATAACAGCTGCCAGCTATGAATTGTTTTATCATATTTTATCCCTCAAAACAAAAAGAAGCAAATTAGCTATTAGACGAAATTTTAATCCTATTCATTTAATTTGTCAAATTTACAAGTTACTACTAACAAAAAACAAAGGCAGAAAAGTGCAATTCAAGGGACAATGCGAACGCTATTTATATTTTGGTTGACATGATTTTGATAGTGGTTTATATGGGGGTGTAAGGGTGCGGGTTTTAGTCCCGCAGGACTCGGATTTGGTCGGGCCGCCATTTCCTACATTTTAAATGCAGGAGATGAAATGACGACTAAAAGCACAAAAACTGTCAAATCTGAGCCGTTCCATGATGAAAAGCAGAGCAGGGGCAGAGCGGTATTGGGGCGGCTGTATTGGATGTTCTTAGGAAATATTTTACTCATTGCCACGGCGATCTCGATCTACAATAATCCGAAGGGGATCGGCTGGGCTGACGCATTTTATTTATTTATAATCTCGTCGTTGATCTACATCAGATATACCGACATAAAACATTGGGGCGGTTTGACCTCTACTGGAGAACCGGCGTCTATGAGGGATTGGCGCAATTATTCAGTGCTGCTGGTTATAATCGCGATGGCTGTTTTGATCACAGCGCATGTGCCTGGTTTGGCAGATTAAAAATGAACAAACGTTGATCGGGGACGTACACGGGGTAAATTTTGAATACCCAGCGCGAGTTAAAAAAGTAGTACCACTTTAGCCGAGTGCTTGTGTCGCCCCTTACAGGGGCTTTTAGTTTTTTGTGTCGCTTTTTCCCCAGGCTCACGCCTGGGGCTATTAAACTGTCGCCCTCTACGAGGGCTTTGCTCAGTTGTCTAAAATGTTACAAAAGTTGAGGTCTCATGAAAAAATTGCTTTTATTTATATTGCCGATATTGCTGGTGGTGACGGCGGTGTTTGTGATCTTCGGAATAGTTCAGGTGCAATCCGAAGAGCAAAGGCTTATGGATGAACTGCGCAGGAAGGCCAAATCGGTTGCGGAATCGATCGAAGTTTCGGCTAAATATATTATAAAAAATAATGACATGCACTCGGCTGCTCGCGTAGTTAACAGTTTTCAACAGCGGGAGAGATTGCAGGGCTGCGCGATATATGACGCCAACGGCAATGTTGTCGCGATAACGCAGCGTTTCGCGGATTGGCAAAAACACGAGCCTGAGTACTTTAAAAAAGTAGTTGATCGCAAGGTCGCCAAAGGTTCGCTTCAAAAGTTCGGCAAGATGTCGGTCTATACTTATGTTCTGCCTGTAATGGATGACGAAGAGACGGCAATTGGATCGGT
>MHYB01000072.1:20941-24488 GCA_001824635.1 Planctomycetes bacterium GWF2_50_10 | reverse complement strand
CGTGGCTGGTTGGGCTGATATTTGCGGCGGCGGTGGGGCTGAATTTTGTCATGCCGAGGTTCTTTTGCAGGTTCATCTGCCCGACAGGAGCGCTTTTTGGACTTGTCAATCGCTGGTCGATCTGGCGAATAGGCAAGAATGAGAAAAAGTGCACAAGCTGTCGTGTTTGCGAAAGGCAATGCCAGGGCGGCTGCGAACCGGCTGGGAAAATAAAGACCGCTGAATGCGTGATGTGTTTCAACTGCATGGATGACTGCGTGCATTCTACGATAAGTTACCAGACAAAGCCCTCCGCGACGGGTGAGGATGTAAATCCTAATCTGTCGAGAAGAGGGGTGATGCTGGCGGGGATAGGCGGGCTTTTGGCGGTACCGCTATTGCGGTTGGGCGGCAAGGTTGGACAGAACTGGTGGCCGGGGCAGGTGAGGCCGCCGGGGTCGCTTGAAGAAAGTGAGTTCCTGACGCGGTGCGTCAAATGCGGCCAGTGCATGAAGGTATGCCCAACTAATGTGATACAGCCGGCAGGTATTGAGGGCGGAATAGAGTCGCTTTGGACGCCGGTGCTTAATAACAGGATCGGTTCGAGCGGCTGCCAGATCGACTGCGTGGCGTGCGGGTATGTATGTCCGACGGCGGCAATAAGGCCTATTACGCTTGGGGAAAAACTGGGCAAAGGTGAGTTTGCCAAGGCAGGGCCGATCAAGTTGGGGACGGCGTTTGTGGATCATGGCAGATGCCTGCCGTGGTCGATGGATAAACCGTGTTTGGTGTGCCAGGAAAATTGCCCCGTGAGTCCCAAGGCGATATACACGCGGGAATTTTACAGCGTGATACGCTGGGGCAGGCAGAAGATAAAGAGTGCGGCCTCTACTGGGGTCATATTTGAGAAAAAAGTTTTTGAGGCTGGCGAGATTGCAGGCGGTGACCATTACCTGCGAATAGACGGACAGGATCCAAAGAGCAGACGCAAGATCGTATTCAATGGCGAGGATTCGGTTACGCTGGAGAAGGCTTTTGAAACGCAGCCGCAGGCTGGGCAGGATGCGATAATTGAGGTAATGCTGCAAAGGCCTTATGTTGATGTCGATCAGTGCATCGGGTGCGGAATATGCGAACACGAATGCCCGGTAAGCGGGCTGCGGGCGATACGGGTAACAGGCGAAGGGGAGAGCAGGAGTAAAGAGAGGAGATTGCTTGCGTAGGAAGTGCTTAGTGCTTAGTGCGAAATCAAAGAAGATTAAAAGCCCCGGTGATCGGGGCTTTTTTGTTGGTGTAAATAGGTTTGCTAATCAATCATTTTTCATTTGGGCGAGATATTTCCTCGTGGCAGGGCCATTTGTCTGTGCGGAACGGTGAAGCGGGGAGGTGGGCCGTGTTAAAGAGATTTGCGGTTTCGGGGTTGTCAGACCACGCGTAACGCACAGATTCTATCTTGAGTACATCCGGGCATGTCAGGAGGACTTTGTGATTATGGCTGTCGAGTTCGGCTGAGGCTGGGAAAAATTTGCGATCGGAGCCGGCGGCTGTGAAACCTTGCAAGGTCGCACCATCGACGGACAAGCCATCGTCAACATGAGTAAACGAGATGCGGGCTGTGTTGTCTTTGATCTTTATGTTTTTGAACATTGGGCCGGAGTATTCATCTTTGAAGCCGTAGCATTTATTTAACGCGATCAACGCAAGACGGCGGCCTACATCGAGTTTATTCCTGGGATGGATCTGGTCGGGTTCGCCGATGTCGATCGTGACGGTCATGCCGGTGTTGGGAAGGGCAAGGGCGCTCTTTTGAGCGTCACGGATGAAGGCCCAGCTGTCTGTTGGCCACATGGTGCGTTTGGAAATATCAAAGTTCGCTATCTGCACGAAATAGAACGGCATTTGAGGCTGGGCGAAAGAGCGACGCCAATCTTCGATCATCAATGGGAACTGGCTGTAATAGTTGCAGGGGAAATCCGCGTTCGATTCGCCCTGGTACCAGATCACGCCCTTGATAGTCATGGGCGTAATCGGAGCGATCATGCCATTATAGATGGCCGAGAACTGGTCGTAAGGCTTATCGGAGCGGGGTTTTTTATCTGTTGGCGCGGCTGCGGGCGAGTACCATGACTGTATGCGGGTACCGCCCCATGAACAGTTGATCATGCCAACGGGCTGATCAATGTTCTTGAGGAGTTCCCGGCCGAAATAATATGCCACGGCGGAGAAATCGGCGACCGTCTCTGGTGAGCATTCGGTCCAGACGCCATTTACATCTTCGATTGGAGTATCGGCAGTGTTTCGCTGCGTTTCAAAAAGCCGCAGGCGAGGGTAGCTGGCCTGGGGTATCTCGCGATAGATGTCGCCAAGCTGCTTGAGCGACCACTGCATATTCGATTGCCCTGAGCCGAGCCAGATCTGGCCGACGAGGATATTTCTAACGCATAAGGTATTTTTTCCGGCAACGGCCATTGCAATCGGAGTTGAGGAAGGTTTTAGTGCATTGAGCTTGATCTTCCATTTGCCGTCCGGGCCTGTGATGGTGGAAAAATTGCGGCCTGCAATCCTGACTATCACTTTTTCACCTGGATCGGCGTGGCCCCATACAGCCGCTTTTTCGCCGGCTTGGATCACCATGTTGTTGGATATAATTGCTGGAAGACGGACATTTGCCCAAACAATAGATGTTGATAAAAGAACGAGAGCACAGAAGATAGAACGCATTTAGAATCCTTTCAAATTTGGTAAATTATAGCCGTGGTGCTCACGGTGGTCAAACTCCCTTTCGCCCCATCCGGGGCTTAAATAATTTCGGGTTTTTGACCCATAGCTTGCGCTATGGGCTACTCCCTAACGCCCCATCCGGGGCTGAAGAGCACAAGCAAGGCGATTGTGCTACATTCGGCTAACATAGTACCAAGTTTGAAACCAATTCTTTATGGGCGGTTTTGTTTGAGGCAAGGATATTGAATTTTGTGCCGTCGTAATTTGCGGGGTCTACCGGGAAAATGGGGTTGGAGTTCCAGTCGGTGAAAACGCCGCCGGCTCGTTCGATGATCAGGGCGCCGGCTGTGATGTCCCAGAGTTTGGGGCTGGTTGCGAGAGTGGCAACGAATGAGCCTTTTGCAACGTATGCCAGGTGCAGGGCGGTTGCGCCGAGATTTCTAAAGCGGGTTTTGGCGGCTATGTTGAAGGCGGCTGACATTTGCGAGCTTTCCATATGGCTGTCGATCGCGATAGAGGCGAATTCGGTTACTTTTTCTTCGGTGGTGGAAATGCGAACGGTGTTTTCGGCCGCGGGGCCTTGGGAGTACGCGGTGAACATTGATTCAGTTGCGGGGTTGAAGATGGCGGCTACTACGGGGCTGCCCTGGTACATTACACCTATGCTTACGCAAAAAGATAAAAGCCCGTGGGCGTAGTTGTTTGTGCCGTCGATGGGGTCTATGATCCACCAGAAGGGTTCCGAGGAGCGGGGGGCCTGCTTGAAGAGCTTGCCGCCGGTGCCTTCTTCAGCGAGGAAGCCGTGATCGGGGTAGTTTTCCTTGATGCGGTCCAGGATGATCTTCTG
>MHYB01000072.1:20545-20862 GCA_001824635.1 Planctomycetes bacterium GWF2_50_10 | reverse complement strand
GCGTGCGGCCACACTTGCGACTTCGAGCATCCGGTTTAGTTCAGTGTTACTTACCATGTTTTTCCAAGCATAAAAAATTAAAGCTTAAAAATAAAAATCAAAAACACAAATCAAAAATCAAAGACATTATACATCATACATTGTAGAATCGACAATTGAATGTGGACGGGTTCTGTATTAAAATATCTAGTGATTTGTGATTAGTTAATAATAATAAAGAAAAACGGTGATATATGGTGAGAGCTTTACTTGGTTTGGCGGCGGTACTGGTATTTGGATGTTTTGGAGCGACAGGGCAGGAGGATGCCAACAAGCCT
>MHYB01000072.1:16455-20539 GCA_001824635.1 Planctomycetes bacterium GWF2_50_10 | reverse complement strand
GATTATCGCGAGGAAAAACTAGATAACGGGCTGCGGGTTGTGACGCTTGAGGATTTTTCCACGCCGATAGTGTCGGTTCAGGTGTGGTATCACGTCGGCTCGAAGAATGAGGATCCCAATCGGCAGGGTTTTGCGCACATGTTTGAACACATGATGTTCAAGGGTACCGACCTTGTGGGCGAGAGTGATTATTTCGATCTCATCAGGCAAGTTGGCGGAAGCGCAAATGGATATACGTCTTTTGACAGGACGGTTTACCTTGAAACAGTGCCGGCGAGCCAAATCGAACTGGCCCTCTGGCTTGAGGCTGAGCGGATGAGCTTTTTGAAGGTCGACCGCCAGAGGTTCAATACCGAAAGGCGGGTGGTGGAGGAAGAACGGCGTATGCGGCTCAATGAGCCTTACGGCACGGTGATGGAAAAAACATTGCCGGAGGTGTTTAAGGTTTCGCCGTACAGGTGGGCGCCAATCGGCAAGATACCACATCTGCGGGCGGCGAAGGTGAGCGAATTGCGGGATTTCTGGACGAAAAATTATGTGCCGTCGAATGCCACGCTGATCATAGTGGGCGCGGTCAAGCACGACAAAGCCCAGGAACTTGCCAAAAAGTTTTTCGGGTGGATACCAAAGTACCCGCAGGTGAAACATGCGGTTGCGAAGGAGCCGGAAAATACAAAACCCGAAATGGTTACGATAAAGGAAGACAATGCGCCGGCACCGCTGGCGGGTGTGCTGTTTAAAACGGCCCCGGCTTCGAGTATTGATGATGTGACTCTTACGCTGCTGGCCAGGATCATGGGGCAGGGCCAGAGCTGCAGACTTTACCGGGAACTGGTGGCTAAAAACCGCCTGGCGGTAAATGTGGTTTCGGAGGCGTATTCGCTTGAGCGCGAGGGAATATTCGGAGTTGGTGCGGTAATGCAGCCTTTCGGGGCCGATCCCAATAAAGTTATCGCTATATTAAACGAGCAGCTTGAGAAAGCCCGCACCGAACCGGTGAGCCAGCGGGAACTTACCAAAGCCAAGAACCAGATGCTCAAGAGCATCGTCATGGATACGCTTACCATTGAGGACAAGGCGAGCATGCTGGGGCGGGCGATATACGATCTTAATGACATTACGCGTGTAAACAGGCTGATGGCTGAGATACGCGCCGTTACGGCGGATGATATTTTGGCGGCGGCGAAGAAATATCTTGATCCCAGCGGGCGAATTGAGATGCGGGTCAACAGGAATCTTGTGGGCACGGTGAAGGGTGCGATTGGGGCGGGGCCTGATGTGGATGGGATGGTTGCGGCGGAAGGGAACGATGTGAATGTACCGGCTGGGAGGGGTGATGTTGTTCGGCCTGCATGGTGGCCTAAGACTGCGCCGGTTTCAAAGGAACTGCCTGTGCCGGCGACGCCGAAATTTGACGAAAAGAAACTTGAAAACGGGCTGCGGGTAATCGTTGTGCCCAATACAGAGGTTCCGTTCATAAGCGTGCAGCTTGGCAATACGTTCGGAGCCTGGGCGGAGGAAAAGCCCGGGTCGGCTTCGATGGCCATGAGCATGCTCACAAGGGGTACTAAAAAACATACCGAGGAGCAGATAGCTGATGAACTGGAGACATACGCGATATCGCTGGGCGGAAGCGCGGATATCGACAGTTCGTCGGTTAAGGGCAACTGCGTAAAGGATCAGCTTGACCGAATGATGAGGATAATGGCTGAAGTCGTAACAGAACCTAATTTCCCAGCCGACGAATTCGGCATATTGAAGCAGCAGGTTATGACGGGGCTTTCAATAAGAACTGAAGAGCCGGAGTACATAGCCGAAAAGAATTTCAGGGAAATATTCTATGGCAAGGCCCATCCTTACAGCAGAAGTGCGACCGGCGAGCTTGAGGATGTGAACAGGATCGAAATTCCTGAGTTGGCCCGGTGGTATAAAACGCATATATCCAGCCAGCACAGCACCATTATTTTTGCGGGTGATATTAAGGAAGAAGAGGCATACGCTGTTACCCAAAAATATCTTTCGAATTGGCCGATGGGCGCGAAGATCGAAATGGCTTATCCGCCGAAAGTGCCCGACGTCAACGCTACCAAGATATATCTCGTGGATAATCCCGGTGTGCAGAGCAGGCTTATAGTCGGCCAAAAAGGTATTGTGCGCAAAGACGAGCGGTACTTCTTGAGCAGGGTCGTTAATGATTATTTCGGGCTGGGCTTTTCCAGCAGGCTCAATGAGAGCGTGCGCGTGCAGAAGGGGCTTACATACGGTATTTACGGCGGGTATTTCGCTAAGCGATTCGCGGGCGAATTCAGCATAAATACTTTCACCAAGACCGAGGCAACGGCCCAGACGCTCGCGGCGGTGATGGAGGAAGTGGGAAAATTAAAAACGATTCCGCCAACGGATAACGATGTCGAAAAGAGCAGGTCGTACATTGTCGGCTCATTCCTTGAAAGACGCGAAACGCCGCAGCAAATTGCCGATGATCTGTGGCTCATCATCAGCAACGATCTTTCGGCGGATTATTTTGAAAGAATGCTCGACACAGTGCGCAAAACGACGAGCCAGGATTGCGTAAAACTCGTCAATGAAACGGTTGATCCCAATAAGATGGTGATAGTCATAGTGGGTAATTCCGCAGTTATTAAAGGTGAACTTGAGAAAATTGGGCCGGTTGAAGAAGTAAGAAAGTAAGAAAGGCAACAGGCAAGAGTTGTTTACAGCTATTGGCTTTAGCCTGGGAACTACTTTGCCAATTCCATGACTACGGCGGTTTCGTCGCAGTTTTCCTGCTTTGAGCACTTGGCGCAGTCACGCCAGACCTTCATCGGCAGCAGGTCGTTATCTATGACTGCGAAACCAAGCTTTAAAAAGAAGCCCGGTTCGAGCGTTAGTGCGAAGACCTTTGTGACGGCCAGAGTTCGCGCCAGGTCTACCGCTGAATTTACCAGCGATTTGCCGATACCTTTGCCGGCGTACTCTTTGTCGACTGCCAGGGACTTTATCTCGGCAAGATCGGACCAGATCACCTGCAATGCGCAGCATCCTACCGTTTTGCCGTTGTCCTCTGCGACGAGGAATGTCTGAAGGTTTTCATATATATCCGCAAGCGAACGGAACAGCATGCGGTCAAACTCGGCGTAATAGGTTATGAGCCCGTGTATCGCCTTTGCGTCGGAAACATTTGCAGGTCGTATTTTCATGGCCGAAAGTATAAGGCCAACCCAAAGCGTTTGCAATAGGGTTAATTTACGGCTGCTCGTCGGGCATTCTCGGCGGCACGTTCGGCGGGGCCTGCTGCTGCGATGATGTCACGCGGGCACCTTCGGCTCCCTTGCCGAAATCGCGGAGCTGGCGGGCCAGTTCGCGGAGCCGGTTGTTTATGAGCCAGTGAAGCGTATTTTCTTCATCGATCGAACCTGCCTTTAAGCCCGTCAGCAATTCAAGTCCGTGGTCGACGGTTTCAATTGGAAAGACATGGAATGAGCCATCGTTTATAGCTTGGCGGACGTCTTCTCGCAGGATCAGATTTTCTACGTTCGCTGCCGGGATAGCCACACCTTGCTTGCCTGTGAAGTGGGTATTTCGGCACACATCGTAAAAGCCCTCGATTTTTTCATTTACGGCACCGATTGCCTGGATCTGGCCCCACTGGTTAACCGAGCCGGTAACGGCAATATCCTGGCGGATAGGCACATCCGCCAAGGTCGCAAGGAGCACGAACAATTCCGCCGAGCTTGCGCTGTCGCCATCGATACCGCCATAGCTTTGCTCAAAGCACAAGCTTGCCGAAAGGGCAAGGGGCTTATCCTTGCCGTACAGATTGCGAATGTAGCCTGCAAGGATGAGCACGCCTTTGTCGTGTGTTGAGCCGGAAAGTCTTGCTTCGCGTTCGATATTGATGACGCCTTCTGCTCCCAGTCCCAAGGAAACGGTCAGCCTGCTGGGCCTGCCGAACATGTAATCTCCGAAATCGAGTATCGCTATTCCGTTTATCTGCCCCTTGGCCATTGTATCGGTGCTTATGATGATAGTGCCGCGGGCGATTAATTCGCGAATTTTATCTGCTATGCGATCGGCCCGGTAT
>MHYB01000072.1:730-16435 GCA_001824635.1 Planctomycetes bacterium GWF2_50_10 | reverse complement strand
TGACATGCGCCAGCGACACCAGTGCCGCGTTGTCCTTAAGGGCGAAATAATTCGCCTCGCGCATCAGGTCTGCTATTTCGGTAAATTGTGTCACCAGCTTATCCTTTTCGCCTGAGCGACGGGCGCCGAAGCGGATCAATTCTGTTACCGCCTCGCGCATGAACGGCAGCATTTTTTCATCGCGGGCTTTTTTGGCTACGAAACGGGCATAGTTTTCCTGCCCGGAAATAGTCCTTGGCATCTGGAATCCGAAATCCGCCCGCACCTTGAATACCGACGCGAAATCCTCGTCATAAAACCGCAAAGCGTAATAAAGATAAGTTGAAGCAATGACGATTACCTTTGTGCGGATGGGGATAGGCTCCGGCCTAAGCCCCGTCACGCTAAACGGCATAAACGCATCAAATGCCTCAAACTCAAAAACGCCCGATTTAAGGGTGCGTTTTAGCGTGCGATATACAAATGGCTCAGTCAATGCATCGGTGAGATTAAAAACCAGGAACCCGCCGTTTGAGCTAAGCATCGCCCCTGCCTTTATTTGCGTGAAATTGGTCACGAACCTGCCTGTCCCGTCCACCATTCGTTCGATAGTACCAAAGAGGTTGCGGTATGTCGGCGATGCCTCGGTGATAAGCGGTGCTTTTGTAAGCCCGAAATTATCTACCACGATATTCACCTGGTATTCCGTAAACGATGGCGTTACGTCCTGCACCATGCCGAACGGCCCCATAGGCATCTGCTTTTTGCCGCCTCCATCGCGAAAATCGGGCAGGTTCTCCAGCACGTTTGCCGCGACCGAATCGAGGTACTTGAGCACTTTGGGATTATCGCTGTAGTTGTCTTTCACATTCTGAACGATCGGCGCGACTATCGCCTGGCCGAACTGCTTTTCGACATTGCGCACCTCCTCGGTAAGGCTGTGGAGCATGTCATGCTGGTTCTGCATGATCTTGGCGGCCTTCTGGCTAAGATGATCCTGGCTTTGCTGGATGCGATCCTTTTCATCGGAAGGCAGGTCTTTGAGCTGTTCGGGCGATTCGGGTACTTTGCCATCAATGAGTGGTATAAAAAAGATATTGCCCTGCGGCCCGGAGGTCATTTCAAAACCTTTCTCCTTGGCCTGGGCGGCAAGGTCATCCACTTGTTGGCCGAAGAGCTTGTTGTATTTTTCGCCCAGCCGCTGTTTTTCGGAGCTGAATTCCTCCTGGCGAAACGCCTTTGCCAGGTTCTCCAGCAACCTGTCGAGCAGGTTCTTCATATCCTTTTTGAACTGGCGGGCCTTGCCGGGCTCGAGCGGGATGGCGATAGGCTCATCGGGCTTCTGAAAGTTATTTACATAAACCCAGTCGGACGGCACAGGCGTGTTCTTGAGCTTATCTTCCACCGATCGCGTGATCGTGGCCATCTTGCCCGAACCCGTCAGGCCCGTTACGATTATGTTGTAGCCGTCCTGCTTTATCCCCAGCCCAACCTCGAAGGACTCGATCGCCCGGTCCTGGCCGATGATTTGCTCCAGCGGCTCAAGATTTTCGGTCGTCTCAAAATCCAGCAAATGAAAATCAACCGTGATATCCGCCTGCGCAGCCGTAATTTCCCGCTGATTCCCTGCCGCCGTAAGATTCTGCGCTAATGCGCTAGTGTCTGTTATCGCCATTGCCCCACCCTTCTTTTTTAGCCGCACTTATTTTTTAGGAAGATGCACCGTCAGCACGCCGTTTTTATGTGTGCTTGAAATAGCTTCGCCGTCGAGACCGGGCGGAAATTTTATATCACAGTGAAATACGCCGCTGGGTCTTTCGGTGGAATGAATGCACACCGGGCACAGGTGCTGGCGGTCTATGGGCCGGCGGCCTTCAACTTCCAGACGGTCGTTTGCGAATGTCAGCTTGACCTCTTGCGGATCTACGCCCGGCAGATCGATCTCTACCACGAACGAATCAGCCGTTTCGATCACATCTACCGCCGGATGCCAGTGCTGATGTCCCCAGGCCTTGTGTATCATCTCCTCAAACGCCGTATGCACCTGCCGATGATACCCCGGCAGCTGGCACACAGACACCCACTGGCTGGTTGAAATCGAAAGCCCTGAATCTTTTTCGTCGGCCATATTGACCCCCTTTTGATTTTATGGATATATTGTGCGAATGTAAAGGTGGCATGATTGAGTAGAGATTAGTGATTAGAGATTAGTGATTAGAAAAGAAAATTCAACTGAGGGGAAGGTAAATGGTTGTTCCCTGCTGGGCGGAGCGGATTGCGGCTTCGGTGAATTCCATGTATTTGAGGCCGTCCTGGAATGAGGTTAGTGTTACGGGTTTGCCGGTTCGGATGGAGTCGATGAAATCCTGTTCGACATGCCAGGAGTCTTTGTCGGCGGGGTTGATGGAGTATTCTTTAAGCTCGGTATCAGAGGATTTGCCGACATAAAGTTTTTCATCGCAGAGGCGGATGGTGGCCTTTGAGCCAAATATGAAGAGTTCTGGTTTGCCAGCGTGGCCGGTGACTTTTGATATTTGCATGTGGAGCTGGGCTGAGCATTCCATTTGAGCGATAACGTCGATGTGGTCAGGAATTCGGATTGCGATATTGCTGCCATTGTCGTCTTTGCGGCTGTTGACGAAGGTTTTTGCCTGGGCGGTTACGCAGCAGCAGTGGCCGAGCCATCGCATAATGGATTCGTACCAGATGCCCAGTGTCATGGTGTTGAAGCCGGAGTAAGTGAAATCGTCTCGCCAGTGAAGCGGGGAGTCGGGATCTATAAAGGAGCCGCCTGCGCGGAGTTCGACCGCAAGGGGCACGCCGATGGAGCCGGAGGAGATGAGCTTGATAATGGTTCTGTCAAATGGAAAAGTGAACGGGGCAGGGACAACCTGAGCGACAAGGTTGGGGCGGGCGAGTGAGGCGGTGAGCATTTGGCGTGCCTCATTGGCGGACAGGGCCATGCGGGCTTCGGTGAGGACGTGTTTTTCGGCGGCGAGGGCTGCGAGTGTGATGGGGCAGTGCATGTAGGGCCAGGTACCGATGACGACGGCGTCGATCTCCGGGTCGGCGATGAGTTCGTTCCAGTGGCTATACACTTCGGAGATGGAGAATTCTTTTGCGACTTTTTCCGCGGAAGCGACAGAGCGGTTTGAGACGGCGGCGACTTCGACACCTTCGATGGCTTGGAGGCCGGGGATGTGGCGGAGCTTTGTGTTTGCGCCCGCGCCGATTATGCCGATTTTTATTTTGGTTGGCATGGTGTTATTTTAGCAGAATGGGTGCGGAGAAGAAACAAATTTTACACCAGAGGTCGCAGAGTGTACGGCGTTAATGAATGCACGCAAATAGGCTCCACCTAAGGGCTAAACAATAGGGGGCAGGAAGTGCGGCTGGTTAAATTGTGGATCAAAATCGCGATTAGCTGAGCAGGTAATTGCTAAAGGCCGGTGAAGAGGGATTGGTTTAGGCATTGACAAAGGGAGGCGATGTGGGGCGGGGGGCGGTAGGAGGTGAGTTCGATTTCCAGGAGAGTTTGCAGGACGTCGAGGTGGGAGGGGCAGGAGAGTAAATTAAGGAGGCGGCGTTTATATGGCTGGTTGTGTTTTTTAGGACGGAGAGCGTCGGCTATGAGTTGGCTGATCGGGGCGGAGAGGTCGCGGGATTTGAAGGCAGATTTGAAATTGAGGGGGGTATTGAGAGCGGATGCGGTTAAGCGGAGGTTTGCGAAATAGCTTTGGGCTTTTGAGAGGCAGAAAGTTTTCCATAGGTCATCGCAAGCCTGGTCGTCTTTGAGGATGTCTGATACGTCGTCGAAGGCGGTGCGGTAGCGGTCGAGTCGAGCGGGGGGCATGGCAGTGCAAGTGGGGGTTCCGTTTTCAAGGGTCTGGCGGCAGCCGATGAAGTCGGCGGTGATTTGGCCGGAGTCGAATGTGATTTTACTGATGATGCCTTCGTACCAACAGGTCGGGCGAGTAACGGGCCAATTGAAGAAGAGGTGGCCAAGGGAGTAGATGATGGGTTTTCCTTTCCAATATTGCATGCCCTGGCAGACGTGTGGGTGGTGGCCTATGACAGCGTCGGCGCCGGCGTCGATGAGGCATTTGCACCATGAGCGGAAACGGGGGCTTGGGATGGGGAAGTATTCGCGGCCGCCGTGGACATTTACGATGAGAATATCGGCTAAGGGGCGTGCAGCGCGGATGGCGGCGGGGCTTGTGATCGGGTCAAAGAGGGCCGCGCCTGGGGCGGATGTGGTTGCGATGCCGGATTCGTGTTCGGCGAATGCTAGTATGGCGATGCGGGTTGCGGCGATGTTTAAGAATAGAGGTTTTTGGGCTTCGATGGAATTTTGGGCTGCGCCAACGATTGAGATGCCTGCGTCTGAACATGCGGCGAGGGTATCATTGAGGCCGGTTGGGCCGTAGTCCATTATGTGATTATTGGCGAGGACCGCGGTTTTAAAGCCTGCATGCTTGATGGCCTGGATGGCTGCGGGGGGGCATTTGATGGTTGGGCCTGCTTTGGGGCTGGGGGTTTGGTGGTCTGTCAGGGGGGCTTCGAGGTTGATGGTTGAGACGTCTGCTGAAGAGACGAATTCGATTATGTCGCGGTCAAAGAGTTTTTCGTGGAGGCCTAGTTCGGCTGCGTTTATCGTGATGAGGGGGGCACAAAAGTCGCCAGCTGAGATAAGTGTTAGCATGTTGGCTCCTTAAAGCGTGTGTTCACCACGAAGAGCGCGAAGCTATTAAAAAATCAAATAACAAGCATCAAATAACAAACAAATTCGAAATACGAAATCCGAAACTCGAAACAAATTTAAAATACAAAGCTCTAAATCAAAACAGAAACTGGATTCCCGCCTGCGGGGATGATAAATCTTTTCTGCGTTATTAATGGGGCATTGGGGAGTCGTGGGCGAGGGCTGAAGGGGTGGTTGTGGTAAATTTCATGTAGGGGGCTGAGCCGGTGTATGAAAGGAGGGAATCGGGGATGCCCGCGACGACAGCGCCGGAGGGGACGTCGTGGACGACGACGCAGTTTGCGCCGATGAGGACGTCGTTTCCGATCTTGACGGAGCCGAGGACTTTTGCGCCGCCAGCGACGTAGACGCGGTCGCCTATTACGGGTACGCCTTTGTGGGCGCCGTCATTTTTTGCGCCTATAGTTACACCGGGGCCTATGTTGCAATCGGCGCCTATGACGGCTCTTCGGTTTACGACAATGGTTCCGACATATCCGATATAAAGGCCCGGGCCGATGGTGGTATAGGCAGCGATCTGGATGCCGTATTTAATGCGGTAATGATGGAGCATAAGACGGGAGACGAGCCAGAGTGGATATAAAAGTTTGCTCTTTCGGCGGAGGTGATTTACGATCCTGAACCAGAAGGAGAATTGGAAGCCTGGTTTATATATGAGTTTGTTGAAGAGGGCGATAATATCAGTTCGGCCACCGTAGCGATAAAGGTCGCGTTTAATCAACTGCCATACCGTATTTGAGCGTTCCCCCATTGTTGTCTCGTTCAATTGCGTTAATAAAATTATATGAACAGGGGCAATGGCATTCAATAGCTAAAAAAGTCCCGGCAAAAAAAATATTTTGGCCGGGACCGGGGTTAGTCAGCGAGTATTACTGCTTTTTTTGCAGCTTGGTCCAGGTGTCTTTTAATGTAACGGTTCTGTTAAAGACCAGTTTCTCGGAGGTGGAATCAGGGTCTATGCAGAAGTAGCCAAGTCTTTCGAACTGGTAGCGTGTGAGGGCTGGGGCGGTTTTGACGCTGGGTTCGACGAAGCAGTTTTCAAGCACCTTTAGGGAATCTGTGCTAATGGCATCTTTGAAGGTTTTGCCTTCTTCGGCTTCTTCAGGATTTTCCTTTGTGAAGAGGTGATCATATAGATTGACCTGTGCCTTAAGGGCGGTATCGGCCGCTACCCAGTGGAGGGTGGCTTTGGGGCTTCTGCCATCTGGTGCATCGCCGCCGCGGGTTGCGGGATCGTAGGTGCAGCGAAGTTCGGTGATGTTGCCTGCGGAGTCTTTTATGACTTCGTTGCAGGTAATGAAATAGGCGTAGCGGAGGCGGACTTCCTTGCCGGGTGAGAGGCGGTAGAATTTCTTTGGCGGATTTTCCATGAAGTCATCCTGCTCGATATAAAGAGTTTTCGAGAAGGGGACTTTGCGTGAGCCGGCAGAGGCATCTTCGGGATTGTTTACGGCATCAAGCTCTTCGACCTGAGCTTCGGGGTAATTTGTTATGACTACCTTGAGGGGCTTGAGGACGGCCATTATGCGGGGGCTGGTTTTATTTAGCACTTCGCGGACGCAGTGTTCAAGCAGCGCGAAATCGACGGTAGAGTTGAATTTATTTATGCCGATCTTCTTGGCGAAGTAGCGAATCGACTCAGGTGAGTAGCCGCGGCGGCGCATGCCGGAGATGGTGGGCATGCGGGGGTCATCCCAGTTGCTCACGAGTTTTTCCTGGACGAGCTGGAGGAGCTTGCGTTTGCTCATGACGGTGTAGGTGAGATTTAGACGGGCGAATTCGATCTGCTGGGGGTGGTAGATGCCGAGCTGATCGAGGAACCAGTCATAGAGCGGGCGATGGTTTTCGAATTCAAGGGTGCAAATCGAGTGCGTTATTTTTTCGATGGAGTCTTCGAGGCCATGCGCCCAATCATACATGGGATAGATGCACCATTTATCGCCGGTGCGATGGTGGGTGGCGTGCATGATGCGGTACATGACGGGGTCACGCATGTTGAGATTTGGGGAGGCCATGTCGATCTTTGCGCGGAGGGTGCGGGAACCGTCGGGGAACTCGCCGTTTTTCATGCGGTTGAAGAGGTCGAGGTTTTCTTCGACGGTGCGGTTGCGCCATGGGCTGTCTTTGCCGGGCTGGGTGAAAGAGCCGCGGTACAGGCTGACCTGGTCGCCGGCGAGGTCGCAGACGTAGGCTTTGCCTTGTTTGATCAATTCAACGGCCCAGTCGTACATCTGCTGGAAGTAGTCGGAGGCGAAATAGAGCCTGTCTTCCCAGTCCCAGCCGAGCCATTTGACATCCTGGATGATAGATTGGACGTATTCCTCCTCTTCTTTGGTTGGGTTGGTGTCGTCGAAGCGGAGGTTGCACTTGCCGCCAAATTGCTGGGCGATGCCGAAATTCAGGCAGATGCTTTTGGCATGGCCGATGTGAAGGTAGCCGTTGGGTTCGGGGGGGAAGCGGGTTATGACGCGGCCGTCCCATTTATTGGATTTATTGTCGGCTATTACTATTTCTCGTATGAAATCTGTCCGCTGGTCGGATGATTCGGACTCGGTCGTGTTATTTGTAACGTCGCTCACGGGATACCTTTCTTAATAGCATAGGTCTACGAAAGGGAGGTATTATAAGGATAAAAGGATAAAAGGGAAATGGGAAAGGGCAAAAGTGTGGGATCGCTGCGCGATGCTGTTTTATGGCATGGGTATTGTGGACATGAGATTGCAGTATTGGTGGTTTTTAGGTTGCAAAATTAAATGCGACTTATATAATTGTCTTTTTGAAGTATAGCGTACAATGTGTAATTGTACCTGCCGCCCACTGCATGTTAGCGCGGTGAAGCGGTAAATTTAATATGCGTCCAAGTGACGCGAGAAAGGTGTAAACCATGCTGACAAAAGACAAGAAAACAGTAGTAATTTCGAAATTTGCAACTCACGAAGGTGATACTGGTTCGCCCGAAGTGCAGATCGCGATCCTGACAGAACGCATTACAGAGCTTACCGAACATCTCAAGCTTCACCGCAAAGACCATGCAAGCCGCAGAGGTCTGCTTAAGATGGTAGGAAATCGCTCGGCGATGCTTAAATATATCAGCAAGACGAATGTTAAACGCTACCGAGAGATCATATCCCGGCTTGGTTTGCGTAAATAGTTTAAGGGATTTAATTTGGGGCGTCTGGGCCTGGGTAGGCGGATTGTCTAGTTGTTGGTCGTTGGTTCTTTGCTGCTAATCGGCAGCGGGCAACCAAATACCAACAACTACAAGCCTGTTTTCCTGCATTGCCCATTCGCCTAAAGAGGAATGACATGGCAAATGTGTACAAAGTAGAGCGACAAATCGGGGGTAGAACCCTCACAATCGAAACCGGCAGGATGGCAAAGCTGTCTGACGGTGCGGTAACGGTTCAGTATGGTGAGACGATAGTGCTGGTGACGGCATGTTCGGCTCCGCCAAGATCGGTGGATATCGATTATTTTCCGCTAAGCGTTGATTATCGCGAGCGGACAGCGGCAGCGGGCAAGTTCCCGGGCGGCTTTATGAAGCGTGAGGGCAGGCCGACAACGAAGGAAGTTCTCACATCAAGAATGATCGACCGGCCGATACGTCCATTGTTCCCGGATGGGTATTTCGATGAGGTGCAGGTAATAGCTACCGTGCTCAGCGCGGATCAGCAGAACGATCCTGACGTGCTCGGCATGATCGGGGCGTCGGCGGCGCTGGCGATAAGCTCGGTTCCGTTCATGGGGCCGATGGGCGCGTGCAGGCTCGGTCGCATTAACGGCGAGTTTGTGGTTAATCCGCTTAGTTCGCAAGTTGAGGAGGCCGATCTGAACCTGCTTCTTGGTGGTACCAAGAAGGCGATCAACATGATCGAGGTCGAGGCCAAGAACGCTCCGGAAGAGGCAGTGGCAGCAGCTGTTGAGGAAGCTCACAAGGTCGTAATCGAGATATGCGATATGATCGAAGAGCTTGCGAAGGCTTGCGGCAAGAAAAAGGAATTCACTGTCAGCGAGATGGATGAATCGCTGGAAAAAGAGATCAGCGGCCAGATTTTCGACAGGCTTTATGAGCTTAAACAGATCAAAGAAAAGAACGCCCGCAATGATTCTGTAAGAGAATTGTTTGATAACGTTACGCAGCAATACTGCGTGGCAACGGGCGATGAGCAGCCAAGGTGTACGCCGGCGATGCTCAAACGCATACTGCATGAGATCGAAAAGAATGTTGTTCGCAAGCTGCTGCTTTCGGGCAAACGTCTTGACGGTCGAGGCTTTGATGAAGTTCGTCCTATCGACTGCGCAGTGGGTATACTGCCAAGAACACACGGCTCGGCACTATTCAGCAGGGGCGAGACGCAGGCGCTTGTGAGCATAACGCTGGGCACGATACAGGATGCGCAGATCATCGACGGGCTGCTGGAAGAATACGGCCAGAAGTTCATGCTGCATTACAATTTCCCGCCTTACGCTGTCGGCGAAGTAAAGCCGATGCGAGGGCCGGGCAGACGCGAAATAGGTCACGGTGCGCTTGCGGAAAAGGCGCTTGAAATGATGAAGCCGGACTTTGAAAACTTCCCGTACACGATAAGGATCATTTCGGATATTCTCGAATCCAACGGCTCAAGCTCGATGGCGACGGTTTGCGGCGGAACGCTTGCAATGCTTGACGCGGGCATACCGATAAAGGATCCGGTGGCGGGTATTTCGATAGGGCTTATCTCGGAAGGCAATAAGTATCAGCTGCTTACGGACATCATCGGCGACGAGGATCATTTCGGCGAGATGGATTTCAAGATCGCCGGAACGACAAAGGGTATAACAGCCATTCAGCTTGATATCAAGCGCGAAGGACTCGAACACAACATCATGCTAGAGGCGATGGCCAGGGCAAAGGACGCCAGGCTCAAGATACTGGGCATCATGGCCGAGACGATCTCGGTTGCAAGGCCTGCGATAAGCACATACGCACCGCAGCTTGTGACGATAGAGATCGATCCGGAACTTATCGGCAAGGTTATCGGCCCTGGCGGCAAGATGATCAAGTCGATCCAGGAGCAGACAGGCTCGACTATCGAGATCGAAGAGGACGGCACGGTATATATCAGTGCTGTTGGCGGGACTGGACACCTGCGTGCCAAGGAGATCATCGAAGGTCTTACGCAGCCGCCTAAGGTAGGCAAGATTTATAATACTTCAAAGGTGGTATCGATAAAGGATTTCGGCGCGTTTGTTGAGTTTACGCCTGGCGTCGAAGGGCTTTGCCATATCAGCGAGCTAGCTACCGGTTTTATAAAGAGCGTGGATGAAGTGGTGAAGCTGGGCGATATTATCCCGGTGAAACTGCTGTCGATCGACGACCAGGGCCGCTTTAAGCTTTCACGCAAGGCGGCGCTTATTGAGCTTGCCAAGGAAGAGGGCAAGGAAAAGGGCGGCGAAACGCCCAAGGCCTAAGGCGAGTTTTTATTTTGGCCTGAGGTCTGATACGTACTTCAAAGACAAAGCTGGCCGGTTTCGGCCGGTCAGCTAACCTTATGTTTTGAAGGAGAAAACGTATGTCCCAGGGGAAAGTAAAATGGTTTGACCAGAAAAAAGGCTTCGGCTTTGTGGTCAACGAACACGGCCAGGACGTTTTTGTTCACTACAGCAGCATCGAAGGCCAGGGCTTTCGTGCGCTAAAGGATGGCCAGAAGGTTGAGTATGAAGAGTACGACAGTGGCAAGGGGCTTCAGGCCAAAAACGTTCATGTTGTAGAATAAACTTTGTGATTGTTTTGATACAGGTTTATCATCAGTTAACAGCTGATGAAAGAATATATGCAGGATGGCTCCGTAGTACTTGTTGCAGATGGGATCAGAGAACATGCAGACGGTATAGCGCAGGCTCTTGAGGGCGTGTGCGGGCGGGTTATTGCCATTTACAGCGCGGCAGGGGCGATAGAAAAGCTCGAAGAAGAGAACATAGACGTGCTCGTGACGGATATCGATCTCGACGGGGATACAGGCGGACTTGAACTTCTGCGTCATGCCAAAAACATCAATTCGCAGACACAAGTAATCGTTGTGGCATCCAGCTCAAACCTGGACGCATGTAAGGAAGCTATGCGGGCCGGGGCGTATGATTATGTAGTCAAACCCGTGGATACGAAACGGCTGGCGGAGGTCGTGACGGCGGCGTGCAACAGGGGGCCCACACGAGTTACTGTGAGCAGGGTGGGTCGTTTTGAATTTGAGGGGGTACGCGGGGCGAATTCCGGGATGGCTCAGGTCTTTGAGATAGTGCGGCGAGTTGCGCCGACTAATATTTCTGTTTTGATCGAAGGCGAATCTGGTACGGGCAAGGAACTGCTGGCTCGTGCGATACACAATAATTCACGCAGGCGGAACAAGGCCTTTAAGCCTGTAAATTGCGCCGGGCTAAGCGAGACGCTGCTTGAGAGCGAATTGTTCGGGCATGTTAAGGGAGCATTTACGGGGGCGCTTTCGGACAGGGAAGGGCTTTTTGAGGCGGCCGATAAGGGAACGCTGTTCCTTGATGAGATCGGTGATATGCCGATGATAATGCAAGCCAAGCTTTTGCGGGTGCTTGAAGACGGGTTGATCATGCCTGTGGGTTCGACAAAGCCGGTGAAAGTCGATGTGCGGGTGGTAAGCGCGACAAATCATGATCTGGTAAAGCTGATAGAAGAAAAGAAATTCAGGCAGGACCTTTATTTCAGGATCAAGGGGGTTTGCGTGACAGTGCCGGCGCTGCGGAGCAGGAGTGATGATCTGCCGGAGCTGGCGGGGTATTTTCTTGAGCAGGCAAATGATGAGATCGGAAAAGATGTGCGGGGCTTTACCGATAACGCGATGAAGGTTTTCAAAAATTATAATTGGCCGGGGAACATACGGCAGCTTCGCAATGCCATACGAACGATGGTGGTAATGACGGATGGCGATTTTATTGATGCCTGCGATGTGCCGCCGGAGATTTATGTTCCTCGCAAGCTCAATGCCGCTTCGCCGATAGCGCTGCTTGAGGCGGGGCAGACGCCGGTTCCACAGGCTGGGTCGAGTCTGGATGATCTTGAGAGGCAGGCGGTAATAAAAGCACTTGCTGATACAGGGGGCAATCGCGAAAAGGCAGCGAAACTGCTTAAAATAGGGGAGCGGACGCTTTACAGGAAGATCAAGGAATATGATCTGGTGTAACGGAACTGTTGCGAGTTACGGGTTGCGGGTTACGAGTTGAAAAATCAAAACCTCTAAGCTGCTTTTTTGAGGATTTTGGGTTTTAGTTTTTGGAGCCATGGAGGGAGGTCTTTGAGTTTGGCATCTTTCCAGAGGCCTTTTTTGTTTTGCTGGGCCTCGTCCATCAATATTTTGTATTTATCAAATTCCGTGTGTTTGAAGCGGAGGTCGGCGTAGGCGTAGCCTTGTTCTACGAGCAGTTGATTCAATATATTTCCATTTTCCAGCCTGACGTAGCCCAGGAGGCGGCCGTAGCGGTCGCGGGGGCGGCTGATAGTATCAATTACGACCACGACCTTTTTGCCGAGCGTGACGTTTTTGGTGAATTCATACGCCTGGGGGCCAAAGTGCATAACGGCGGTATTCGGTTTTTTTGTTTCAGGGGTGTCCACGCCTAGGAGTCTTATGCGGGTGGTTTTGTATTTACCATCGGGCAGGTTTATATCGAGCGTGTCGCCATCGACGACCTTTGTTACGATAAAAGTTTTGAGGTGATATTTAGCGAGGTCGTCCTGAGACGGGAGATTGTTATCTACGGCAGGGGAGTGGGGACGGGCCCCAAGACCCTCAATGCGGCCGGTGCGGTCGAGATAGACAAAAAAAGCTATGGCCGCCGCGACAAGAAGTACAATCGACTTCTGGCCCCGACGGCTCATAGCGTATTGGGTCTTGCGTTTTCTTTTTGCCAACTGGCTTTATTCAATCATTTAAAAACAGCGTTTATCAGCAGCGCGGTCCAGTTGGAATGCATCGCAGACGGATTCGAGGGCTTTTTCGCCCTGGGCCTTGTCGACGATGACGCTGATGCGTATTTCGCTTGTAACGATCGAATCGATATTCACATTGGCGGTTGCCAGTGCGGTGAACATTCTATCAGCGACGCCGTAATGGGTTCTCATTCCTACACCGGTAACGGATACCTCAGCGATATCTTCACGAATGAAGATGCTCTGGGCACCGATAGCAGATTTGATTTCCTCAATGGCCTTTTTCGCATCAGCGAGATCGCTCTTGCCGACGGTGAAGGACATGTTTGCTTTTTCGGTATTGACTTCGGTTTGAATAATGTCGTTTATGACGACCTTTGCTTTTGCCAGGTGGGCAAATATTTTGGCGGCATTGCCGGGCTTGTTATCTACGCCGATAAGCCCGATCTTCGCCAAATCTTTATGTAATGTAGCACCAGAAACAACTATACCTTCCATTTGTGGGCCCTCGTGAGTAATTATGGTTCCCTCGTTATCATTCAACGAACTTCTTACGTGAATTTTTACATCGTACTTTTTGCCGAACTCGATGGAGCGGCTGTGCATGACGCCTGCGCCGAGACTTGCCATTTCGAGTATCTCGTCATAGCTTATCTGGTCGATTTTTACGGCCTTTTTGTAGATGCGCGGGTCGGTCGTATATACGCCGTCGACATCGGTGTAAATTTCGCAGATTTCGGCCTTGAGCGCCGCGGCCAGGGCGACTGCGCTTGTATCCGAGCCGCCTCGGCCCAGTGTCGTAATATTATCGTCTTCATCTACGCCCTGGAAACCGGCGACGATAACGATCTTGCCGGCATCGAGATGCTTGTGAATGCGCTGGGCATCGATGGACTTGATCCTTGCCTTGGTGTGCACATTATCCGTTATAAGCCGGATCTGTGCGCCTGTCATGCTGATAGCAGGCTGTCCCTCGGCTTCACATGCCATTGCGAAAAGCGAAACGGTCTGCTGCTCGCCAGTGCTGAGGAGCTGATCCATTTCCCGCTTTGGGGGATTTGGATTTACTTCCATAGCGTCTGCGATAAGCTCGTCGGTCTGTTTGCCGCGAGCGGAGGCGACTACCACGACCTGCTGGCCGCGTTTTATGGCGGCGATGGCCTTGGAGGCGGCTCGACGGATCTTCTGGGCATTAGCTACCGAGGTGCCACCGAATTTTTGAACAAGTATTGACATAAATTTTCCTGTAACAAACTGATGAAAATTTTTACGCGGCTATATTTTCAAGAAATATTCCATGAGGTCATAGCCGTTTTCGATCATAAAACCGCTCTGGAGCGAATTAGCCTCGCTGAAGGGCTTCTGAAGCACCCCGTTTACGTTTGATCCGGTCATGGCGAAGGGCACAGGATTGGCCGAATGCGCCTGCGACGCGACCGGGGTCGGATGATCCGGCATTACCAATAGACGCCACTGCGGATAATTCTTTTTAAGATGTTCGAGAACCGGGGCTACGATAAATTTATCGATCTGCTCGACGGCCTTTTTCTTCATGACGATATTTCCGCCGTGGCCGGCTTCGTCGGGGGCCTCTACATGGACGTAGACGATATCGTATTTGTCCAGCGCCTTTATGGCTGCCTGGGCTTTGCCTTCGTAATTGGTATCCACAAACCCGGTAGCGCCTGGGACGGAAATAAGATCAAAGCCTATGAGCTTTGCTAGGCCGCGGACGAGGTCTACGGCGGTAATGGCTGCGCCTTTTAGGCCGAAGCGTTTCTCAAAGGATTCCATTTGGGCTTTTTTGCCCTGGCCCCAAAGCCATATCGAACTGACGGGGTTTTCGTTAAGGTCGTTGCGGACGCGGTTTATTTCGTGCTCATCAAAGATGGCCTGTGATTTTGCCATTAGGTCTATGAGCAGTTCGCTGTTCTTTCCGCGTGGGAGATTTTTAGATATAAGTTCGCCTATGATGTCGTGCGGGGGCCTTGTTACGACATTAAAATCCAGGCCGGTGAACTTGAGCAAATGACGATAGCTCACGCCGGGGTAGAATTTGATCTGTTCGGTGCCCAGTGCGGCGGCAAGCTCGCGTATGAGGGTTGAACCTTCCTCGGTGGAGATGTGGCCTGCGCTGTGGTCTGCCATTTTCTCGTCGGCTATGGTAACGAGATTGCAGCGAAAGACCCAGTCATCGGGGCCAAGTTCGATTCCTTGCGCGACAGCTTCAATGGGTGCTCGGCCGGTATAGAATTTCGCGGGATTATAGCCGAGCAGGCTCATCATGGCCACATCCGAGCCGGGTTCCATTTCGGCTGGAACGGTGCGCACGAGGCCCTGACGGCCTTCTATGCTTACCTTGTCGATATTCGGAATATTGGCGGCCTCCAGGATGGTCTTATTGCCAAGCTGCGGGATCGGCTCATCTGCTGCGCCGTCGGGAACTATAATGACGTATTTGGCGATCAATCTTTATCCTCCGGGATGTCGACTATCCTGATGCATACGGGTTTGGGACACACAGTGCCTAGTCCGGCAAGCGAGCTTAGCGCGGCGGAGACCTGCTTTTGCATTGTCATGTGAGTGGTAATCACCACCGGTACAGTGCCGTCCTCGACAGCGGCTTCGTGCTGAAGGACGCCGGAGATGCTGATCTGGTGATCGGAAAGTATCTGGCCGATACGGGCGAAAACGCCCGGTTCATCGGCTGCCATGAGCCGAATGTAGAAGCGGCTCTGGACGTTGTCTATTTTTTCAACCAGCGGCGCGAACTGCTGGTGGGGGGCTATCCTGGTGTGATTGAAGGTGGTCTGATTATTGCCCAGGGCGACGTCGATTATATCGGCGACGACTGCGCTTGCGGTTGGCATCATGCCTGCGCCTCGGCCGTAATAGAGCGTCTGGCCGACAGCGTGGCCGAAGATGCTTATTGCGTTAAAAGGCCCGTTTACCCTGGCCAGCGCGTGGTCTTTTGAGATGAAGGACGGGTGCACTCTAAGCGAGAACCTGCCTTCTGGTGTGCGTTTGC
>MHYB01000072.1:0-627 GCA_001824635.1 Planctomycetes bacterium GWF2_50_10 | reverse complement strand
CTTTGCCCCTTGCCTTTTCGTTTCAAGAAGCGGGATAACCTTTTCGAACTCGCTTTTGTTTCTTTTGAGTTCCTCCTCCTTTCTTTCGATGTAATTCAAAATATTTCTGGGCGGCGCAGGCTTGAAGTTCCTCGTCTTGCCTTCGATGACGTAGCTGACAATCCCTTTTTCGATGAGGCGGTCCAGCACGTTGTAAATCTTTGAAGGGGATATCCTGGACTTCTCAATGATTTTTCCTGCGGTGGAAGAGCCCAGCTCAAGGAGCGCCAGATAGACGCGTATCTCGCCCTCGGTAAGGCCCAGGTCCCTCAGCACATTGAGTTCCATAGGCGCAAGGAAGGGCCTGCTCTATAAATATCTTCTTATTCATACCCCCCATAGAGGGTAGCAATAATTAAATAGGGTGCCTTCATTAATCCTCGCAATGGCAAAAGAGAGCTATCATCACTTCAAGGGCAACCGGCTGAACCGGTCCGAGGCCATCCAGCGAAAAGTAGTCGAGCTTATCCTTAGGAGCAAGCTCACCGATAAGGAGCGGGAGAGCTCAAAGGTTTTCGAGCTTAAACACTCTTCAGGCTGCATGCAGGTCGGGAGGATCTTGGCGGAAAAGCGGGGCCTCAACAAGGA
>MHYB01000071.1:8213-30089 GCA_001824635.1 Planctomycetes bacterium GWF2_50_10 | reverse complement strand
AGTTGGTGATATCCATCGATTTGGTGTAAACAGTGCCATACACGTTCAGCGTGCCGGTGCCGCCATAGCCGACAGCAAATTCGCCGACTGTAGCGATTGTCCGATTATCAAGAATCGCACCTGCATTTACAGTAATTGTGCCATTCACGCCAGGCTGCTCAGCGATTCTTACGTCATAACGGATGGTCAGCGAACCGTTTATTACTATGCTTCCCACCTCTGTTGGCCCATAAGCTCCGTTACCAACGCGAAGGATATTAGCGAAAGCTGCGGTGCTTGACGAGATAACAGCAGCAGCTCTAATACTTACATCTTCCGTGGTCGGCGCTACGCCGTTTGTCCAGTTGCCGCCCGTAGCCCAATCACTGTTAATGGTGCCCATAAAAGCATTCGGGGTTAAGGCAAACACACTGCCGGCCAGTGTCAAAACACATGTCGCAACAAATAATAATCCTCTTCTCACGATGCTCCTTTTCATTTGTGGCATAGCAGCAATCAAATTGCATTCGTTCCCGATTGACTTTGCTAAAAAATAAAAAAGGCTATACTTTTTACGTATAGCCTGTCTGCAAGCATTAAGTCAAAAGTTGATACAGTTCATAACGCACTCATTTATTCATTTAACAGCCAATGACGTGCAAGCATCGCAAAATCATCCATATTGACGATGCCATCACTATTGAAGTCGCGAACACAATTGCTCGTCGTGAAACTCCAAACGGTACCTTTATAAGGGCTGCCTGCATCACCGGACACAAATTCATCAACTCGCCAGAAGTACGTATTCTCGCAACCGAGTGTGCCGGGAACAAACTGTGTAGGATCCGTAGAAGATATGGTTGCATTCGGAACTGTTGCAGCGTTAACCGCAGCATAACTCGTGCCAAAAAAGACCTGGTGCTGAGTAACATTTGGATTCGATACCCAACTAAGAGTCGGGGTCATGCTTACGCTAGTTGCCCCATTACCAGGATTCGGAACAGTAGCGTTTGGTGTGGCAACTGTAAACGTTTTACCAGCATCTGTAGTGTGATTTGTTACTGTAAGAGTGTAGCCAGTGGCCGCACGTATTGAACTATCATCAATCCAGGACTGCAGTTTACCGCTCCAGTTATCGCCGCACGAAAACGAGCCGCCCGGATAAATAACAAGAGATCCATTGCCACCCCACGACTCTGAGCCGCCGACTGTTAGCCTCCCTGCATCCACCACAACACCGCCTGCAAACACATTTACTGTACCAGTACTGGTACTCGGCCATCCCCAGTTGGTGATATCCATCGATTTGGTGTAAACAGTGCCATACACGTTCAGCGTGCCGGTGCCGCCATAGCCGACAGCAAATTCGCCGACAGCGGCGCTTGTCCTATTATCAAGAATCGCACCGGCATTTACAGTAATTGTACCATTAACGCCAGTCCCTTCGGCGATTCTCACGTCATAACGGATGGTTAGCGAACCATCTATTACTATGCTTCCCACCTCCGTTGGCCCATAAGCTCCGTTGCCAACGCGAAGGATATTAGCGAAAGCTGCGGTGCTTTGTGCAATAACAGCGGCGGCTCTAATGCTTACATCTTCCGTGGTCGGCGTTACGCCGCTTGTCCAGTTGCCGCCCGTAGCCCAATCACTATCAATTGTGCCCATAAAAGCATTCGGGTTTAAGGCAAACGCATTGCCGGCCAGTGCCACAACAAAAAGAGCTGTTAGTAACTTACTCGCTTTATACATCTTTCCTCCTACAAGCAAATTTAACCTTTATTTTTTTTCTTACTCGAAGATCTTTTTTGAGATTAAACAAATCAGTTGCTCTGAAGCCAATGACTTAGAAATTTTGCAAGATCGTCATAATTGACTACGCCATTACCAGTAAGGTCATAGACCGCGTCAGGAGTTGTAAAGCTCCACACATCTCCTTTATAAGGACTGTTTAAATCTCCGGGAACAACCTCGTCAACACGCCAGTAATAAGTGCGTTCCAGCGGAAGACCACCGGGAATGTACTGGGCGAGTCCGAAATTCGGAGAAGATATGGTCACGGTTGGAACAGTTGCATCGGCAACTTCAGAAGCACTCGTACCAAAATAAACATTGTGACTGGTAGCGCTGCTATGGTAAAGCCAGCGAAGATTAGAATTCGCGCTTACGCCAGTTGCTCCATTGGCCGGACTCGGGCTGCCTGCCTTTTTGACAACCGATTTTGCTCGCACAGTAATTGTGCCGGCAAAAAAATCATCGACTAATTCTATGGCGCCATTACTTGGGTTGTTCACATCATAAAAGCCAGTTCCATTATTGGCCTTAATCCGTACAGGAGGATAAATCATGGTAGTTCCATCATCCGCCAGATAAGGGACACCTAACTCCCTGTAAATACTTACTGAGTCGGTCGATACCAGCGTGCCACCATTTAAATCAATTTGTCCGGTCGGACCTACCGCCATAGGACCGCAAGTAAGTGTACCGCCTTCTAACTGTGCAACGCACACTTTCCCAGTATTGTTTCCCATTCGATCAACATAAAATGAACCGGCATTCACAACGCCGCCCTTCATTATCATGATACTTGGAGCAAGCCCGCCTATCGTGAGTTCAGTGCTCGCGTTTTCATTTATATCTGCAACAGCGCCTGCATTAACAACCAAGTTGCAGCCTTCTGTTGGTGCTCGCAAACCAAACCTTAAACCGTGTTCTCCTGTCGTCAGATGACCATTAATCGTCATATTACCAAATGCCGCTGGGCCGCCTACCCATACCATGTGAGCTGTTGCCGAAGCACCAGCAGGTATTACGCAGCTGTAATTCTGATCTGCTGGATTATTCATTACAACCACATCTTCATCAATAGCCGGCACTGCGTTCGGGTCAGTCACAGGGAAATTAATTACATCTGATGTAGCTATGTGCCAATTCCCTGCGGTCGTCCACAGCCAATCGGCATGCGTGTTTGTAAAATCATAATAATGATGAACATCAACAGCTTTTGAGACAGTGCCAAATAAACAAATTAAAAGCAACAAACATAATGACTTCATTTTGCTCCTCCTTCAGTTTTTTTTAATGGATCAAATACTTAGATTCATATCACAGCCACAGGTTACTTTTTGAATTACCTCTTCCTCCTTTATAAAACTGTCATGTGGACGAGCCAATTGTAACATTTTCCTTTTGCAAAAACAAACTAAATATTGATTATAATGAAAAAAATTTCAGAAATCTATGATATTAAATATGACCCTGCTTTTTCGTATCAACTATAAGTACTTGCTTTAAAAGCACTTAAAAACACTAATGTTTTTAAAGCGGTTTTTATTATACTGTTCATTAAAACATAATTTTTGGCTATTCTGACGCGGTTGATATTATTCATACTCCATTAAGTCTCAACGCGGACCTCTGTTCTTTCACCATCCTTTTATCTCCAATGTTCCCCATACCTATAACATCTTGCAAGTTAACGTTTTTACCAGTATACTTTAAAAGTTGTTCAGTTTTTTGATGTATTTGTTCTTGGAGCTCGTACTTGGAAACAACACAGTTTGGCAAACACATAAGACGCCTGAGAAAAAAAGCGGGGTTGCCCTTACGTGAGTTGGCAAGTAAGGCTGGAATGTCTGCAGGGGCAATTTCATCTATTGAAAGGCAGCAAAGCAGCCCGACATTGGCAACCATGCAAAGAATACTGCAAGCCTTGAATATGGACTTTTCCCAGTTTTTTTCCTCGCAGCAGGCCATTGACGAAACTCCTGTTTTTCCACTTGCAAATATGCAAATTGCAGAAGACGCTTTCCGAAAATATACATTCCTTTTCCCACAAAGAGACGATGTTCAGTTTGAAATGGTAGCGGAATCAATCTCCCCCTTGGAGAAAAAAAAGAGCGAATGGGAAGTCCACCATTGCGATGTAGGAGGAGTTATGATTTCGGGCAAGAAGGCCAAACTCGAGATAAAGGATCAGGGGGAGTGGTTGCTCTCACAAGGTGATGCCTTCTACATAGTCGCCGAGGTGCGTCATCGTCTTGTAAACCTCTCTGAGGAGCCCATTCAGCTGATCTCTGTGTACTATCCGCCAAGGTACTAATGACGTTTTCCACGACAGGCTTTCTCATTCTGGCCTCAGTAACCGAAAGCTTTTGAATATATGATCCGCAAATATACTTAAAGTCATGCAAGTACGCTGATATTGCCTGGGGTGTAAATCAATCACCACGTATACAGTTGAGTACGCGGCATAACAGTTTTTCTCATGTCTTGCATTTGCTTAGGATTAAATTTTGCTTTCCATACAACCGAACCATCTGAATAGAGATTGTTTGTACCTGCAACCGGTGGTGGACCCATATTGCAAGGGACTTTGATAGTTCCGCGTATGGGCCAGGAAGGCCCTGTCTTGCCATGATTGTAAGCCCAACCCCTCCCCAGAGTTGTTTCATTTATCAACTGGTCTGCCATCAATAGTTTTCTTCCACTATTAGCTAGAGTATCAGTCAAATCACGTATGATCATTTTCTTGATTTCGGCAATTTGCCCGTTTGTTGCAGCGCCAGGATCGATATCTACCCAACTTTTTACACGACCGAAATACGAATAGGCACTATGGAAATAGCCCTTGGCTTTGTATGACTCGATGGGATCATGCATGTAGTAATCTTTTTGTTGGGGAAAACTGGGACAAAACCAAATACCTTTGCCTAAATTGTGATTCCGTCTGTCCACGCCAGGTATATAACGCTCCAATAGGACAACCGAAAACTCCTTACCTGTGAAATAATACTTCGTACCTGTAACTACATCCACATCCCCCACAAGATTAAGCCAAGCGAAATTGCCCACAACTGGCGATTGAGGAATTTGGCCTTTATTATCATTCGCATACATGGGAATCACCATACCCCATTGGTGTAGCCCAGCACCACACAGAACTGTTCTTGCTTGCTCTCTTGCTTTCTGTAATGCTGGCATCAACACGGCTAATAACAATGCAATTATTGATATCACTACCAGCAACTCAACCAGCGTAAAAGCGTTCCGCTCCCCAGTTTTGATTTTACTCATAATACATCTCCATCTATTGACTGCTCGCCAGTCCAAACCTCAATGTGTTCAGTTCATTATAGCTAAATATAAGCTTTGCACACAATTGATTACCTCTGCTACAATTTACAACAAAGTACTGTTGCAAGTCAAGAAATTTATAATAAACATTGACTTAGCTATTAAATTACACAGTACCGCCATGCACAATTCTAAATACAAACCCTTTAAATTAAAGATGTTATGAGAGTTTAAAAAATTTTTGTATCATAATCAATACGCGTATTTTATTACGAACACGATTTGAGGATAATACCCCGAAACCTAATTAAATGTAAGGGCTCAAAATTGTTTGCCATCAGCGAGAAGTGGAACAGTGGCCAGTAGAGATATAAAAATGCATACACTCTGGTGCTCTATTTCAGATTTTCAGGCATTTCCAGAATAAAAGACTTAATTTCATCCCGTACCCTTCTCTAAATATTCAGAGCTTCATTTTCTGTTTGTGCGTTTTTGGCCAGTTGCGGTGGATCATCAAAACCGACATGGACGACCTTTGTTTTGCCTGGGAAAACCGGGCAGCTTTCATGTGCTTAATCGCAAACCGTTATAACGTAATCGAACTGTACACCTTTCAGGTCATCCAAATGCTTGGATTTGTGATTGGAAATATCGATGCCAGCTTGGGGCCATTACTTTCACAGCTTTGGGGTCAAGCCCTTTTGGTGCCACACCTGCTGAATGCGCTTCAATAACATCGCTCTTGAGGCTTTTAGCAAAACCCTCCGCCATCTGGCTTCGGCACGAATTGCCGGTGCACAGGAAAAGTATCTTTAGCTTTTGGAGTCATGCTGATTATCCAAATCTGCCGGTTATATAGTCTTCGGTCTGCTTATTAGACGGATTTGTAAACATGTGGTCTGTTGTATCATATTCAATCAATTCGCCTAAGCAGAAAAAGGCTGTCCTGTCTGACACACGTGCGGCCTGCTGCATATTGTGGGTAACAATTACGATTGTGTATGCTTTTTTCAGCTGGATTATAAGGTCTTCGATGCGGCCTGTGGCAATCGGATCAAGAGCTGAACACGGTTCATCCATCAAGAGCACGTTGGGTTTTGTGGCAAGTGCGCGGGCAATGCACAAACGCTGCTGCTGGCCGCCAGAAAGTGCCAGTGCAGACTTGTGCAGATCATCTTTAACTTCATCCCACAATGCAGCTGAATGAAGGCACTTTTCAACCAGATCGTCAAGGTCAGCTTTGGATACGCCCTGAAGCTTGGGGCCATAAACGATGTTGTCATAAATCGATTTTGAAAAGGGATTTGGCTTTTGAAAAACCATTCCGATCTGCTGCCTGAGGTTCACCAGGTTGATTTTAGGATCGTAGACGTTGGTCCCATTTACGCCCAGGTAACCCTTGGCATGAGTGCCTGGAACAAGATCATTCATGCGGTTTATGGATCGCAAAAACGTGCTCTTACCGCATCCGCTCGGGCCTATAATTGCGGTAACCGAAGAAGAATATACCTTCATAGTTATATCACGCACACCCGGCTTTGAGCCGTAATAAAGCCAGAAATTCCTGGATTCGATAATCGTGTTTACCTCCGGAGAACCTGATAGCCCAGGATTTCCTTGTTTTGCTTCCATTTTCGGCCGATTTATTTTAATTACATGTCGCTCATTGGACGGCATTGATAGTACCTTTGTAACCATTGTATCTCTTTTCAGTTCTGGCGGTGTACTTAAGTTCCTCTAAATCGTTTAGCTAATTTCCATCTGATCGCGATAGCACATATATTCAGCCCAAGTACCAGCAGGATTAATGCAGTTACGATTCCAAACTGCTGATGAGGAACTAAGGCTGCGATTCGGTCACCAACGGCTATATCATAACTGCCGTATGACAGTGCTCGGGTCGGCTCAAAAATACTACGCGGAATCGGACCAAGTGCAACTGCACCAGTAAATAGGATTGGCGCTGTCTCGCCGGCCGCACGGCTCAGGCTCAAAATAATGCCAGTTAGTATGCCGGGCAGAGCTGCAGGAAAGGTGACGGATATAAATGTTTTGAAATTGCTTGCACCAAGGGCAAGTGACGCTTCCTTGTACGTCTGGGGTACGGATTTGATGGCTTCTTCGCTTGCCCGAATAATAACCGGTAATATGAGCAAAGCCAAAGTTAGCGACGCAGCCAGGATGCACGGCTTGGATTGCATTCCGGCAAGCGGAAATAGATAGAGCACAAAGAATGCCAGCCCAAAAAGGCCGAAAACGATACTGGGCACTCCGGCAAGTGTATTGATGCAAATGCGAATTATCCTGACCGTGATCGTATCTCCTGCGCATTCTACAAGATATGCCGCGGAAATTATTCCTAGCGGCACCGCGAAGGCAATCGCCAGCAGTGTCAACAACAGTGTGCCTATAATTTCAGGGCCTATGCCGCCGAAAAAGTGTCCTGGTGTTGAATCATCAATCAAATACTGCCAGTAAACGGCTGGTTTCGGCAGAAGCATTGCATTCAGGTTCTGCTCAATATATGAAAAAAGCTTTTCCATTTCTGTTCCGGCAAAAATTTCCGCTCGGGGCGTGCGTTTTTTTTGAAGAGGTTTGCCTTTTTCAATCTCAACCCACTGGGTCGTCCACATGAGTTCATCGAGAACTACTTTAGCACGATCCATTCTGGTTGCCCCGTACTGGTCCATTGCCAAAGCCGGTTTGCCCCGACCCGGCTGGGGCCCTAAAAGCAAGCGGATTTGCTCCTGGACTTTGGTCAACTCTTGGGCATACTGGTCACGTTTTCGCAGGTCAACGGTGGATATTATCTGCTGATAATCACGTGCAAACTGAAAATACTCGGCAATCGGAGTATTCTGAAATAGAGCATTATTGGCCTGATCGAGAACTTTCTGCAGATGAGGCCTAATTTCATTAACATCCACTGATTCATAAGCGGCAACAAGCTCGTCCCGCAGTTCCTTAGCCTGATTCCTGTATTCAGTGAACTTGTTTCTGTCAATATTTTGGAATCGAAGCTGCTGGCCATATTGCCTGTAATTTTCACGCACTTTGGTTTGCAAAGACGAGGTATCAATTCCCTGCTTGAAATGATTCAGTATTTCATATACAGGCGTCCTGGCGCTCTCTGCCAGCGCCTTTTGCTCATCTAATGCCTGCTTGGAGCCCCTGTTGTGCATATTGAACTGGAGCTCGCGGAATTCCACAGTGCTCCTGAAGAAAATAGCCCCGGAACCTTTGCATATCATGGGTCCTATGATTATCAGCAGAGAGCCAGCCATCAAAACTATGCTGATAGCAGAAAAGTATGTAAAAATGTTATTTATTAGTAATCTCACGCCAAGCCTCATTTTCGCTTGCCTCCTTTGCCGATTTTTTTAGCCTGGGCAAGGAAATATTCACTGCATAAATTCAGCATGAAAGTAAATGCAAGCAAAATCAAGCCAACCATGAACAACGAGTGATAATGCTGCGATCCCTGGACCGTTTCCCCCATCTCTCCTGCGATTGTAGCAGTCATTGTGCGGACTGCAGAACCCAGGTTCCACCATGGAGTTGGAATTTGGCTGGCGTTTCCCGCAGCCATCCAGACCACCATTGTCTCACCTATAGCCCGCATCATTCCAAGTATGATTGCCGCTATAATCCCGCTGTGTGCCGCCGGCATGACAACCTTGACCAGAGTTTCGGCCCTGGTTGCTCCAAGCGCATATGAAGCTTCGCGAATGGCTCTGCCGGTACTCGACATGGCATCGTCGGCCACCGAAACTATTGTTGGAATTGCCATTATGGCAAGTATGATCGAGGCATTGAGCGCGTTGGTTCCGGTACTTAGTCCCAAGTGTGTTTGCATCCATGGCGCGACAACCAGTACAGCGAAAAAACCGTATGCAACAGACGGGATCGCAGCCAAAACCTCGATTATGGGCTTGCAAATCTGTTTAACCTGGAATGGGGCAATGTCACTGAGGAACATGGCTGCGATTAAGCTTGTGGGTACTGCAAAGAGCAAAGCTCCGAAAGTGACATAAATTGAACCTGCAAAGAGCGTCAGTGCCCCGAATTCGGGCTGGCCCGCTTCCGGATACCATCGGACCGAAGTGAAGAATTCCCACATCCTGTTGATTGAAGCTGACCAGGTGCCCTGAAATATAAACGGTAATGATTCCTTTATTATGAATACAAATATCAGCAGTACTGAAAGCACAGATGTGCAGGTAATAAGAAATAAAAACGCACGGCCCAAATGGGATAGAATATAACCTTTCATATCCTGCGCCGGACTAAGTAAAAGCGGCCGACTGAAATCGGCCGCCTGCTCAAGCAACGAGTTGTTCTTATTATCTGCCAATCGCTATTCCATCAATAGTGAGTAAACGGCACAAATCCTTTTGCTTCCACGATCTCCTGACCCTGTTCAGTTAGATAGAACGTTACAAAGTCATATTTAATCGTACCAGGTTCCGGATAACCGTTGGTAAACAAGAACAAAGGCCTGCTGATCGGGTATATACCCTGCTGAACGGTGCCTTTGGTGCAGACGGTGCCATTGACTCGCAGAGCCTTGACACCTTCCTGGAATGCCAGGCCGACATAACCTATAGCCCCTTGGGTCGTTTTTACGCGTGCCTGTGCCTGCGGGTTGGCATTGACAGTTTCGACCAGCCCGGCCATCTTGTCCTTCTTCATCACTTTTTCATTGAACACTTCAAAAGTGCCCGATGATGAATCACGGGTTATCACAACGATCTTCAGATCGGGCCCGCCAAGCTCTTTCCAGTTTGTGATCGTGCCGGTATAGATATCGTGTATCTGTTCGAGTTTAAGATCGGTTACAGGATTGGACGGGTGAACTATAACGCAAACACCGTCCATTGCGATTGCTGTTGCGGTCGGGAACACGCCTTTATCTACAGATTTTTTGATTTCCTCAGCTTTCATAAACCGACTCATCGTCGCGATATCACACCTGCCGTCTATCAGGGCAGCCGCGCCATCGCCGCTTCCCGTCTTTTTTACGGTAAATGTTGCATCGGGATATTTCTTTTTGAATACTTCAGCAAATGCATCCGCGATAGGCCCCACAGTAGTTGATCCGTCAATCTGCAATATGCCTGAGTTCTCGGCGGCCCTGGTACCGGACGTGAGTACAACCAATGTCGTAAACAGTGCTGAATAAAGTAAAAATCTCATTTCTATTCCTTCCTTAAATTTATACTACTATAAATTGTTAACATTGTATTAGATTCGCATTAGTTTTTGGTCAATTTCCGGTTAAAAACAGACATTATATTAACTTTTTAGAATTTGAAAATCACATCGGCCTGGAATCGGTCGTAATCGTGTTCATCATTGCCTTTTTCATCCATAAAGTAAGTCACGTTTGTTTGGATGTTCTTGGTGAGTTGATAACCTGCCCCGATCCTGTGGCCCTTGCCGTTGGTGCCGCCGCCGATAAAATCTGAGTCACTGAAAACGCCGAGGACAGCATCTTTTTCGAGGTCACGATAATCATAAGTAATGGTCCATGATCCGGCGTCTTTCAGTTTGTTGAGCGAAGCTCCAACCAACCAGCCTGTGTCCTGGTCGCTTACAGCTACTGTGTTCTGAACATAGCTGGCAAAAATAGCGGCCGGTGTCTTACATATATTGAAGCCGTATTCGCCAAAGAATTCAACCAGGTCATAATCATTGGTGTATACTCCATCGCTGTTACTGTTGCCGAAGAACTTCTCAGTACCGTCAACCGTAACGAGTGCATCATGGCCTTCTAGATTGCTGTAGCCGTAAAGACTTGCGCCGCCTGCGAGGTAAGATTTATCCTCGAATGTCTGCTTCAAGCCAAGCTGACCGGCGAACAGCGACGTATCGGCACCGCTTTTGACCTCATCAACATAGAATCCGCCGACATTTATGAAAAGCTCAAGACCTGAATCGGTCAGCGGCCTTACATACTGCACTGCCAGACCTTCGGGGGTTAAATCAGAATCAAAGATCAGCTGGTTCTGGCCGACGCGGTAGAATGGATTTTCCATTTTGCCGCCTATGACATTCAGGCCAGATATGTCCTTGGGATGCCAGTTGAAATACGCAAGATCAAGCCAGATCGATTTCTTGCTGAACGCATCATCCAGCGTCTGGTTGGTAGAAACAGGGTCGCCGCTGGTTTCATCATCGCCCCATACTTCCGAAGTGGCAAATCTCATGCCCATATCCACATCATCGTGCACCTTGGCATCGAAACCGAAGCGGGCACGAATGCGGGCGCGATTGCGATTATCCGAGTTTTCCTCATCAATATACTCATAGCGGGTTCTCAAATCGCCCTTGAATTTGACATTCTTAACCCATTCCATACCCTTGGGCCAAGTGATCTCGCCGTTCTGGATGTATTCCATCTTCTGGCTCATGGCCTCCTGCTGCCTGGAATTCTGAAGCTGCTGGTCCTGCAAGGCGGCCACCTTGCTTTCAATCCCTGTCATGTTCGGTTCGGCGGACATTGCGACCTGCTTTGCTTCCAGTTCGGCAATTTTGGCCTGCATTTGCGTAAGCATCTTCTGCTGCGATTCAAGCATTTGCTGTTGCTGCATTAATAGCTGCTGCAAAGCATTTGGATCTGTTGCTTCTGCCCTGACAAGCGTCGTGCAACAGATAAAAAACAAAATCAGGAAAATCCGGTACGTCATTCTTACCTCCATCTAAATTGATATTAGGGCGCCTTCAGGTACATCCTTGAGTTGCGCCAAACTCTGAGATAAGTTAGCTGACGTTTGTTAAATTCGTATGAAGAGAACGTTAAAAACTGGTAATTTTTACATTTATATGAAATTTTTGTAAGCAACGCACTCGCTTACGACTTGCTGTAATAACTATTTCGAATTTGGCAATGTTATGGTAAATGTACTTCCTTTGCCTAAATCACTTTTTAAATTAATTTTTCCGCCGTGCGCATTAACGATGTGTTTGACTATCGCAAGTCCCAGGCCGGTGCCCCCTAATTTCCGGCTGCGTGCTTTATCAGCCACATAGAACCGTTCAAATATGCGATCCAGGTGCTCCGATGCTATTCCGTACCCGTGATCGACAACTTGTATCTTGACCTGGTCAGGCATGCTTTCGAACCGTATTTCAATTTCACGACCAGGATCACTGTATTTTATGGCATTGTCAACCAGATTGATCAGAGCCTGTTCAAGTAACTGGGCATTAATATGGGCACTTGTATTTTCACCGCCCCAAACACGGATTGTCATGTTCTTTTCCTGGGCTTTTGGAGAACAGGCAGCGATTACATTCTTTACAATATCAGCTACATTGATGGTTTCCAGGATGATTTGCCTGTTTTCAGCCTCCTGCTCTATTTTTGAAAGACTCAGCAAATCATCTATTATGGCAGTCAGCCGGTTAGCCTGGCGGCTAATAATCTCAAGAAAACGGCTCGCTGTTTCCGGGTCATTTACCGCCCCCTCTTTAAGCGTTTCCACAAAGCCTTTTATTGACGTGATCGGAGTTTTAAGCTCATGGGACACATTAGCTACAAAATCTTTGCGAAGATCTTCAAGCTGCTTGAGACGGGTAATGTCATTTAATACAATTACCGCGCCAACACCATCATTTCTGGAAAGCGGTGTGCCGTGCGCAACTATATAACGCTTCGTGCCGGGATAAATGACGATTTCACGCTCCATGGACTTTTGTTCGGCAAGCACACTTTTTATCAGTTGCTGCAGTTCAGAATTCCAAATTGTTGCCTGAACAACCTGGCCTGCCGCTTTATCCGCTTCAATGCCGAACATATCCGCGGCCGCCTTGTTTATGCTTACAACTTTCTCCTCTCCGTCGACAACCAGCACGCCTTCGATCATACTTGAAAGCACCGCCTCAAGCTCGTTGCGTTGCGACGTAATAGCATCCACCCTGCTGCTGAGGTTACGTGACATGGCATTAAGCGTATGGGCAAGAGCTTTTAACTCCGATGTCGCGGGCACAGGTATTTGGGTATCAAACTTGCCGTCAGCCAAAAGTTTAGCGGCTTTTTCCATTCTGGCCAAGGGCTTGCTTATTCTTCTCACAACAATGTAGCTCAAAACGACTGTAACAATCATCATTATGACCCCGAACAATGCAATGTGAAAAAATATTCCCCGCAGAGTCGACCTTATGTCCGCAAGCGGCGTTGCTACCCGGACAACAGCTATTATGTTGCTGTCCTGTCTTATAGGAAAAGCCGCATATACGAGATCTTTGCCTAATGTAGAACTATAGCGTATAGCTGTGCCAACCTGTCCTTTAAGAGCCAGTTGCATTTCCGGCCGGTTTGCATGGTTTTCCATTCCCACCGGATCTTCATCGCTGTCAGCAACAACTTGTCCGTCCGGCAGCATTACAGTGATACGGTTAGAGCTGCTAGATGCAATCTGTTTTACTACTGAATCAATATCTGCCGGAGATTGGATAATAACTGGCTGTATCTGCTGCGCAGCAAGCTTTGCATTAAGCTCAATTTTTGAGGTGGTAGTTTGAATATAAAGGTCACGAATCCACCCTGATGCATACCATCCCATAAATAGAACTGAAAATACGATGATGAGCCCAAACCAGGGATATAATTGCCATACAAGGCTCTTTTTAATCATTCTTGATCTCGGAATTTGTATCCAATACCTCTGACAGTTTCAACCAGTTTGCCTGCGGGTCCAAGCTTTTTTCGAAGTGATACAATCTGCACATCAACAGAGCGGTCAGTGACCGAAGTATCTGCTCCTTTAACTGAATCAACAATCTGGTAACGGGTAAAAACAATGCCTGGTCGGCTTGCCAGCAGTTTCAAAATTCCAAATTCGGAAAAAGTTAGTTCGACTGGCTTATGTTTTACTTTCACCTCATGTCGGCTGGGGTCTATTTGTATTTCGTGTAGCTGGATTACAGCATTCTCATCCAAAGTAATTGTTTTGCGGCGAAAAATCGTTCTGATCCGAGCTATGAGAACTTTTGGACTGAATGGCTTGGTTATGTAATCGTCTGCGCCAAGCTCCAACCCAGTAATAATATCAGATTCTTCGCCCTTGGCCGTGAGCATAATAATTGGAATTCGCGACGTCTTGGGATTTAACTTGAGCAGTTTGCAGACTTCCAGGCCATCGATTCCCGGAAGCATTAAATCAAGGATAATAACATTTGGAAGGTAATTTTTAGCTTTCGATAGTGCGTCTTCGCCATTTACTGAACAGGTAATGGCATAACCCTCTTTTTCGAGATTGTATCGCACCAGTTCAAGTATATCCTCCTCGTCATCCACAATCAGAATACTCTCTTTTGACATATCACCGTCCCAAAAATGCCTTACTTTTGCTTTTCCGGCATTATTATAAACATGGGTATTTGCCCCATATTAAAAACGAGTTAAATTTTGGTTAAAGCATATTCTATCATAATGAGAATATCTATCCACGCTTAACATCCAAACCAATTATTAACTGCATGTGACTGCTACTGCCATTAACGGCCTATCTTACGCTATTTCAAGACTTGCAGCATCTTCTTCTCGGTCTCATTTCATCAGGCATGGACAGCAAATGACACCAGTTGACTCTCCGGCCTATTTCTACTGCAAAATACGCCAACACTCGCGGTGAAAGTCAGGTTTTTGCGCAAATGGTGCATCGTATAACCATTCTATTCCATTTTGATATAAACATTGAACAAAACCTGCAATTATGTTATAAATTCAGTGAGTGAACTTCAAAGACATAAAGATATTAGCAATTTTACTTATTTATTCGCCTGTTCTGGTGCTGGGGAATACTCATGCTACTATTTGCATGACTGAAGTGGGTAAAATGCAGCTTGAATTTGGCGTGGATGTCTGTGTTTCTGGACCCGCCGAAACATCCGTCCCAGCAAATGACTGCGGGGATTGTACCGATTCGAAAATCAAGTTTGGCGAGACACACCGGGTCGCTTTAGGCAATTGTGACCTGATTCAAAGCCAAACTGCATTCGTTTCTGTTGTACAAGAACAGCATATACTACCTAACGCAACTCATTTTGAGCCAAACGCCTCAGGCAATAATCTAATTGGTTCAAGCATTCTGATCATCTAAAAACCTCATTGGTTTCCATCAATGCGCAATTTCTGCGCGTAAATCTAATTACTTTTCGGAGCAGGTATGGACCCAAAATCATTTTTATTGTTAATTTCACTGTCAATATTTTTGGCACAGGCGCAAAGCGTTTCATTACCACCAGACTGTAACCATGTCAAATCCAGCGTTTCTCAAACTGAACCAAATGGAATATTGAGCCTAGGCGATGTGCTGGCGATGGTATTAGTACACAACCCGGAGCTATCAGCATTTTCCTATGAGGTGCGCGCACAGGAAGCACAAGTCTTGCAAAACAGCCTCTTACCGAATCCCGAACTGGGGGCGCGAGTTGAAGAATTCGGCGGCACTGGCGCAACTAGGGGCTTTGATGGAGCCGAAACGACCCTTGAGGTAAGCCAGTTAATTGAACTTGCTGATAAAAGAGCTAAGCGTACCCATGCGGCCAAATTCGAAAAAGAGCTTGCGGATTGGGATTATAAGGCCAAGCGGTTGGACCTTTTTACAGAAGCAGCCAAGGCATTTGCTGAAGTATTGGCCGCACAGGAACGAATGGATCTTGCCCAGCAGTTAAATAAGCTTGCAGCCGAAGTTAAATACGCGGTCAGTCAGCGGGTCGGTGCGGGCAAGGAATCCCCGCTAGAAGAAACAAAAGCAGATGTGAGTCTGGTAGCAAGCCAGATTGAGCTTGATAACTTCAGTCGAAGCCTCATCATTGCCCGCACTAAACTCGCATCATATTGGGGCAGTTCCAAGCCAGCTTATACCGGGTTAGCAGGCAATATCTATGAGACAAAGCCGCACGGTTCTTTTGAGGATTTTTCAGGACAGATCGCCAATAACCCTGACTTGGTCCGCTGGAAATCGGAAATGAATCAGAAACGGGCTGCTGTTGCTCTTGAGAGATCCAAGTCTGTTCCTGATGTCACCATATCAGCCGGGGCAAAGTATCTCGCTGAACCGGGTGATACGGCCTTTGTCGTTGGATTATCAATACCGCTGCCAATTTTTGACCGGAACCAGGGAAATATCAGTACCGCAAGGGCGCGGCTAAATAAAACCCGCGACTTAGCCCGCCATGCCAATGTCTCAACTGAGACGCAACTGGTTGATGTTTACCAATCCATGATCTCAGCTTACGAACAAACCCTCAATTTGAAGGACAAAATTATCCCTGATTCAGAAAAGGCGTTTGACGCGGCCCGCGAAGGATACACTCAGGGCAAATTCGGGTATCTCGATTTGCTCGATGCACAGCGAACACTTTTTCAGGCAAAACAGCAGTACCTGGATATACTTGTCATATATCACCGGACTCACGCCAACCTGGAACGGCTGGTCGGCACAAGAATAGAATTTGAAACAAATCAGAAATAACAGGAGATTTAGAATGAAACGCAAAGTCATAATGGGCAGTTTTGTTTTAACAGGCGTTGTTGCAGCAGGTCTTTTAATTTATGCTCTCGGCATCTATCCTGCAAGCGCTGCCGACAACCAGGCTGCTCAGTGCAGCGATACGCATGCCGATGCGGGTGAGAATGCCAGTTCGGATACACACGGTCATGCCGCCGAAAGCGGTGCAGATGAGCATGGGCATGAAATCATAATCAAACTTAAAGAGTCTGCCATTAGGGAATTTGGAATTGAAATTGCACAAGCCCAGGGCGGCAAAATCGGCATGCACACGACCTTACCCGCCGAAATCTCATTGAATTCAGACGCTGTTGCCCATATCGTTCCCAGGCTTGGCGGAGTTGTTCATTCCGTGTCCAAGAACCTTGGCGATAAGGTCCAGGCTGGTGAGGTGCTTGCTGTTATAAACAGCCGCGAGTTGGCCGATTACAAGGCGAGCTATCTTGGAGCCAAAGAAAAGCTCACCCTTGCACAGACCATGTTCGATCGGGAAAAGAGTCTCTGGGAAAAGAAGATTACTGCCGAGCAGGAATATCTCAATTCCAAACGTGATTTGGCAGATGCCAGGATTGAAATGCGTTCTGCCCAGCAGAAGCTCCATGCCTTGGGATTTGTGGAAGATTACCTTATAAATCTGCCGAATCAGCCCGATGAATCTTTTATCATATACGAGATTAAGTCTCCCATTTCCGGCACAATCATTGAAAAGCATGTAACTCTGGGTGAAATGCTCAAAGATGATTCTGAGCCGTTTGTTGTTGCTGACATGGACAATGTGTGGGTTAAAGTCAATGTACACCAGAAGGACCTGCCGAAAGTCAAATGCGGCCAGAAAGCAATAGTTAAAACTGACCACAGCCAAGCCGAAGGAGTCGTAAGTTATATCAGCAGCGTGCTCGATGAAAATACAAGAACCGCCCTTGCCCGAATCGTAGTGCCCAACACTGATGGCGCTTGGCGGCCTGGCACGTTTGCTACCGCAAGCATTAATGTTGATCAGATCGATTGCGAAATTGTAGCACCTAAGGATGCGATAATTACCATGGAAGGAAAATCATTTATCTTTGTACCTGAAGATGATGGCTTTACGCCGAAGGAAATTCAGCTCGGGCACATAAATGGTGAATACGTCCAGATCGTCTCTGGCCTTGAACCTGGTCAAAAGTATGTAGCCAAGGGAGCATTTACGCTTAAGTCTGAATTGACCAAGTCAAATGAAGATCCCTGCGGCGGACATTGATCGCTCAAACCACATGCAAACTCTTTGAGGTAATATATGATAGAAAGACTAATGCGTTTAGCGATGAGTAACAGGCTTATGGTCCTGATTCTCATACTTGCGATAATCGGGGTTGGGGCAATTGCGTTTAAGACAATGCCCATAGATGCGTTCCCGGACGTGACGAATGTCCAAGTTGAAGTTGTCAGTAATGCACCAGGGCTTTCGCCTTTAGAAATTGAGAAGTTCGTTACTTATCCGGTGGAAATGACCATGAGAGGCATACCCGGACTTGAAACAATGCGTTCTACTACCAAGTACGGATTGTCTGTTGTTACGCTTGTATTCAAGGACAGCGTTAATATTTACTTTGCCCGCCAGCTTGTATTCGAGAGGCTCGCGTCTGCAAAAGAAGACCTGCCTGCCGGTGTCGAAACCGAAATGGGACCAATAGCAACGGCAATGGGTGAAATTTATCAATACACACTGGAAGGCAAAGAGCCAGCCGATCCTGATGAAAAGGTAAAATACTTCACCCAGTTGCGGACTATTCAGGATTGGGTGGTCACTCCCATTCTCAAGAGCTTATCAGGCGTAAATGAAATCAACTCGTTCGGCGGGTATTTAAAGCAGTTCGAGGTACTGCTGAGTCCTGAAAAGCTGCTGACATATAAAGTATCGGTACAGGATGTGTTCGATGCAATTGGGCACAATAACCAGAATGTCGGCGGTAATGTCATCGAAACACCTACTGAGCAGTATGTGATCCGCGGAATCGGCCTGATCAAGGATGAAGCGGATATCAGCAATATAGTGCTTAAATCCCATGATGGAGTGCCAATCTTTATTAAGGATGTCGCCCGGGTCGGTGCGGGCCATGCGATCAGGCAGGGTTTGGCGATCAAGGATGGCAAAGGTGAGGCTGTCGGCGGTGTCGTGTTAATGCTCAAAGGCGAAAACAGCCGTGAGGTAGTAAAGCGTGTAAAAGCCAAGGTTGACGAAATCAATGCGTCAACAGTGCTGCCGGATGGCATCAAACTTAAACCTTTCTATGATCGTTCTGAAATTGTCGGAAAAAGCATAAGTACCGTAACAACGACCCTTGCTGAAGGTGCAATACTGGTTGTGATTGTGCTCTATTTTCTGCTGAGGAGCTTTCGAGGCGCGTTGATCATTCTCTTGGCCTTACCTCTTTCCCTGCTGCTTACGTTTATCGTAATGAAATATACAGGCCTTAATGCGAATTTAATGTCTTTGGGCGGTTTGGCTATCTCGATCGGCATGATAATAGATGCGACAATTATCCAGGTTGAAAATGTTCAGCGTCATCTGGGGCAGCTTAAAGATAAAACCCATAAACTCGCAACAGTTTTCAAGGCGGTCCTTGAAGTACGTAAACCCAGCATTTTCGGCGAATTCATTATTGCGTTGACATTCATACCTATAATCATGCTGCAGGGCATGGAAGGGAAAATGTTCGCGCCGCTTGCCTATACAGTTGCAATAGCATTGTTCAGTTCAATGTTTCTTTCTATCTTTGTCATACCTGTTCTGTGTTCGATTTTCCTGAAATCTGGTCAGCACAAGGAAAGCCAGGTAATGCAGTGTGCGCATAAGCTGTACTTGCCCGTCCTCAGTTGGGCATTAAACAGGCGAGCGTTGGTGGTAAGTATTTCCGCTGTTCTCATCATCGCTGCCGTGGCGAGTGTATCTCTACTTGGAAGAGAGTTCATGCCGGTAATGGATGAGGGCGCTTTCGATATGGATATTCAACTTGCGCCTGGAACATCACTTGAACGTTCTGCAATGATTGCACAACTGGTACAGAAGCGGCTGATGCAGTTTGAAGAACTCGAAACTGTTATCGGCAAAACCGGCCAGACGGGCATTGCGATCGAGGCCCGTGGTGTCGAAAAAACCGGCTTTGTCGGCTCACTTAAACCCAGATCTCAATGGAAAAACGCAAAAACTCGTGAAGAACTCTTCGAGAAGATGCGCAGAGCCATAGAAGACATCCCCGGACTTGCATATGGTTTCAGCCAGCCGATCCAGTGCCGCATCGATGAACTTGTCGCTGGTACACGCGCACAGGTGATAGCCAAGCTTTTTGGTGACGATTCCGAAATCCTCAAACAAAAGGCCGGTGAAATCGCAGCCGTTCTGTCGAGCGTCAAGGGTAACACAGATCTCGTAACAGAAGTTGTTGCGGGACAACCGTATGTGTCGGTCAGGGTAGATAGGAGCAAAATTGCACGGCATGGCATGAACACCAGTGATGTGCTCAATGTAATCGAAATAGCTATGGGCGGCAAACCAGCTTCAGAAATTTATCAGGACAGCAAGGTTTTTGACCTTGTTCTGCGATTGCCCAATGAATCGCGGAATTCAGCACAGTCCTTATCCGAACTTATGATAGATTCAAAGCAGGGTTATAATGTTCCTCTGAGCCAGCTTGCTGATGTTACAGTAGAGCAAGGCCCTGTACAGATCAGCCGTGATAACGCCCAACGCCGGATGGCTATTGAACTCAATGTTCAAGGCAGGGATATTGGCAGTTTTGTTACCGATGCCCAGAAACAGATCAAAGAAAAAGTGCAGTTACCAAGCGGCTATTACATTGAATGGGGTGGCCAGTTTGAAAACCAGAAACAAGCAATGCGGCGACTGTCGATCATCACGCCAATAATCATTTCTGTGATTCTGCTGCTCCTGTTTATTGCATTTAACTCTCTGGGGCTTGCTGCACTGGTAATTATCACCTTGCCGTTTGCTTTAATTGGAGGCATTGCCGCTCTGCATCTGACCGGGTTGTATCTGTCAGTACCGGCATCGGTTGGTTTCATAGTGCTTTTCGGCGTTGCGGTTTTGAACGGCGTTGTCCTGGTTTCGTGTATTCTGCAATTGCGTGCGTCTGGAATGGATACCAATGAGGCCGTATTTACCGCTTGTAAATACAGACTCCGCCCAATCCTCATGACAGCGTCAATTACGATTTTCAGCCTGATCCCGATGATTCTGGCGACAGGACCGGGTTCAGAAGTGCAGAAACCTTTGGCCGTTATCGTTGTCGGCGGCCTTATTACTTCCACGCTGGCCACCTTGTTGGTGCTGCCAACGATTTACAGTTGGTTTGACAGACGCAAATCTGCCCAAACAGCAGAAGAAATTGAATTTGAAACAGTAAAGTAAAGGAGGTTTTTATGTCGAAGGTGTTACTTCTCGCAGTCGTATCAGCTCTTTTTGTGACAGGTTGTGCCTCGAACAAGGTTTCGTGCTTGCATGATCATAAGATAGTAATGGCCAAAACTGACACACAATCCGTACGAATACCTTACGTTGATGTCACACATGAAGGTGATTCGGTGATAGTGTATGGTGCACTTAAAAGACACAATGTGCCATCTCATCACAGTCTGACAACTCATGTGGATGTATCTGTTTTCGATGAGCAAGGCAATTTACTCAAACAGGCCAGGACGGATAACATTTATTTACCTAAGCACCAGGTGGGTAAAGCACGCGGCGTTACTTGCTTCAAATTGAAAATACCTATGGAAGTGAAGCAGAATGTAACAGTACGCGCACTGCCACATTGCGATCATTCATGCCCAGTCCAGAGAACGTAAATTAATTTTACCTGAACCGCTAAGAGCTGTCCAGCCAAAGAACTTTTGAAAACGCTGTCACCTTTGGAATTGTAACAAAATAAATTGATCATTTTTGTTTAAGGAAAGCACTAAGCACGAATTCCGAAACAAATTCAAAAGCTCAATTTCTTAATGTTTAAAACATTTGAATTTCAAGATTCTTATTTGTTTCGTGCTTCGGAATTAGTGCTTTCGATTCATAGAATTGATCATGTTATTTTGTTACGCACCCTTTACTACTTTTAACCGTTGCTTGGTTCCAGCCAGGCTTGACCAACGGCCTGCGCCGTTAGCTTGTGCACGTTGCGGTCGAGCACATCCGGCAGCAAATCCCCTTGGGCCGCCAGCCCCGCGAGCGTCTTGGCCGCCGCAAGTTGCATCTCAAAGGTGATGTCCTTGGCCTTGACATCCAGCGCACCACGGAACAGTGCCGGAT
>MHYB01000071.1:6403-8180 GCA_001824635.1 Planctomycetes bacterium GWF2_50_10 | reverse complement strand
CAGCAATAGTCGCCCCAGCCGCAAGCGCATCCTGAACATCTATTTCACCAATAGGATTACTCAGCGGCAGCACGATCGCGTTCTTGTTCATCGACGCGATCATCTCCTTAGAGACCATCTTCGGTTTTGCCACGCCTATAAAAATATCCTTGCCTTTAAAGCCCTCGGCCATAGCGCATTTTTCGTTGTTTTTGTTCGTCATCTCCGCAAGCTTGTCTTTCCAGGGATTCATCTTCTCCTTGCGTCCGCGCCACAGCGGCCCGAAAGAATCGTAAACGATAACGTCGCCTATACCGAATTTCAGCAGTGCAGCCGTGATCGCAAAACCAGCTGCCCCCGCACCGATCATTATCGCCTTGCAATCTTCTATCTTCTTACCCGTTTTCTTAAGAGCATTTATCATCGCGGCAAGCACGACCGTGGCCGTGCCGTGCTGGTCGTCATGGAATACAGGTATGTCGAGCCTGTCCCGAAGCTGTTGCTCAATATCAAAGCACTCCGGCGCAGCTATATCCTCAAGCTGTATCGCCCCATAGCTACCCGCCGTCAGCATCACCGTCTCGACTATCGTCTTGACATCCTTGCTTTCAATAAGCACCGGCACAGCGCTTATCCCGGTAAACTCCGCGAATATCGCCGCCTTGCCTTCCATCACCGGCAAAGACCCAAGCACGCCAATATCCCCCAGACCAAGCACCGCAGTGCCGTTGGTCACTATCGCTACCCTGTCGCATATTCCCGTCATATCCCAGGCCAGCTCCGGCTTGGCCTCGATCACCTTGCATGCGTCTGCCACACCGGGCGTATATATCATCCTCAAATCCGTGAGCGTCCGTATCGGCGCCCTGCTCACCATTTCAATCGTGCCCCGCCTGTGAATTTCGAGCACCTCATCACGAACGCTAAGCACTTCTGCCCCTGCCGCGACAAGTGCCTTCTCAACCTCGCCTGCCCCCGCCGCAGTCGTACAGAAAACATTTACATCATAGACCAGCTTGCCGCCCTGCTCCCCGACAGCCTTTATCTCGTGAACCCGTCCGCCTGCCTTAGCCGCAGCAGCAGCAAGCTCCCCAGCCGCCGATATCTTATCCGCAACCTTGCACCGCAGCGTAAATATCTGCGTAGCACGGTATTTTTCCTGCCATGACGTATTCTTTAATTCCATAAAAACTCCGCTCTTGACTTTATATTCTAATTTATAAGGCGATTATTTTAACAACAACCCCGCCTTTTGCAAGAAATCAACATCCTGAGATTTAATTTGGAAAGTGGTGCTCTGTAGAAAACCCTAAAAGAGCTCGTGGCACGGTCTATCGCAGCTAGGCTGTGTTCCCGAATGTAGCACAAGCGTCTCGCTTGTGTTCTTCAGCCCTGAAAGGGCGTGATAATTACCTCTTCTACAGAGCAGAAAGCGGAAATTGTTTTGGCTGTCAGAATTTCCTCAAAACTGCTTGTGGCTACCACAACTGGCCTCAAGTATCCACAAAAGTCTTTGTGGCTTCTTCCAATAATCACTAATCATTAATCAATAATCAATCCTAATATTTCCTTCTGAATCGCACCGCAGGAATATTGAGCAGCTTGCGGTATTTAGCAACCGTCCGCCGCGCCAGCTCTTTAAAACCCGCGTCATGGAGCATATTACATATCTGATCGTCGTTTAACGGTTTGCGCTTGTCTTCTGCGTCCACTATCTCCTGGAGTTTAGCCCGTATCGCGTCCCACGACCTTACCTCGCCCTGGTCGTCCTCCATGCCACCGCTGAAAAAGCTCCTCA
>MHYB01000071.1:4365-6383 GCA_001824635.1 Planctomycetes bacterium GWF2_50_10 | reverse complement strand
CACTGAACATATTTTCCCGCCACAGCACGCGACACCGTCGCCACATGCACCCCAACTTCGCCGGCCACCTTGCTCATCGGCAAAGCATTTCTGTAAAGCTGACCCCGCAGCAAAAATTCACTCTGTTCCCTCGCTATGATCTTCGCCACCTTAAGCAGCGTGCTCTTGCGCTGTTCGAGGGCATCCATAAGCCACTGTGCAGAACGTATATTCCTCAACAGAAATTGCCTGGTCTGATCATCGAGATTCTTATCCCGCGACATCTTCGAATAATAATTGTTAACCCGCAAACTGGGTATCTTTGTATCCGTAAGCTGCACATCCCATCCCCCGCCTTCCAATGGCTCAATTATAACATCCGCCAGCACCGGATGATTATCAACCCGCCCGATCTGAAGCCCCGGCGATGTATCCAGCTTGCGTATGCGCCCGATAGCCCGGTTAATCCTCCCCACATCGCAGCCCATTTTTTTGGCTATTTCCGGCAGCTTGTTCTCCAGCAGCTCCGACATATACGAACCGATTAGTTCGATCTCAAAACTCAAATCCTCTTCGCTGACAGCCATTTGCAGAAGCAGGCACTCCCTTATATCTCTTGCCCCAACACCTGTCGGTTCGAGCTTTTGTACCCCTGCCAGTGCCGTCTTTAAGTGTTCAAGTGTAATACCAGGCCTGTCTTTACTGTAAAGCTGCTCAAGGCGTATGCTCAAATAGCCCTTCTCGTCGATGTAGTCGATTATCAAGAACCCAGCAGTCTTGACCGCTTCAGGCCCATCAACCAGCCGCCATTGATCACTTAACCATTCATGAAGTGATTTCGGCGCAGCCGCAGTATTGGCGAGCGCCTCTAATTTCTTATCCGGCTCCCCGTCCCCGCCCGACCTCCGAAAAGAATCCGCCCGTGTTGCGTAATCCTCCCATGCACTGTCGGATTCAAAACGGTCGAGCTTCTCAAATTCTTTCTCCGACTCTGTAAGGCTAACTTCGACCGGCTTGACAACCTCTTCCCCGCCCTGCCCCTCTTCACCCCCTTCCGGCTCCGCCATCTCCAGAACAGGATTGGCATTAAGTTCCTGATCTATTCGCTCCTGAAGCGCCAAAAGACCAAGCTGAAGTATCTCCATAGACTGGATCATCCGCGGCGCAAGCTTCATACGCTGCTCAAGCCGCATCTGACCCGACATACTTAATCGCATACCTTCTGCCATATGCAAGTATTATACCAGATTAGGTATTCCGTGTTGAATAATTTTCACACCACATGAAAGTTTTAGACGTGTTTTTTGAAACTGACCACTGGCCGGCTTATTCAAACTTTTGCCGCCCCAAAATCGCATCAACCAGTATCGACCCGCTCGCATACTCGATACTCGATCCTGCCGGCAACCCCCTAGCTAACCTCGTCAATTTCACCCCCAAAGGCCTCACCAGTGAACTGATATAAAGCGCCGTCCCATCCCCCTCCAGGTTCGGGTTAGTAGCCATCACCAGCTCCTTTACCCCCCCGCGCTTCACCCTCGCCATAAGCTGTTCGATCGTCAAATCGCTCGGCTCAACCCCCTCCAGCGGCGCGATATGCCCGCCCAGCACATGGTAAACCCACTTGCAAACCCCCGTCTTTTCGAGACTTACAACATCCTTATGCTGCTCCACCACGCAAATAACAGATTTATCCCGCCTCTCATCCGAACATATATTACAAAGATCTCCCTCAGCCAAATTAAAACACAACTTGCATTGACGGATATTCGTCTTCAAATTCGCTATCGCGTCGGCAAGTTCCATCGCCTCTTCCGCGCTTACCTTCAAAATATAAAAAGCAAGCCTCTCCGCAGTCCGCGGCCCAACCCCAGGTAGCTTCCCAAACTCCTCAATAAGCTTATTTAAACTCTGCGTATACGCGGCCGTCATCTCTTATTGTTCCTGAATCTCAATAATATTCGCCCTCATCTCTCGTACTAACAGATTCACCGCCGGATCGTTCATAGCATCCATCCGCTGCTGTTGACTCGTCTTGG
>MHYB01000071.1:0-4351 GCA_001824635.1 Planctomycetes bacterium GWF2_50_10 | reverse complement strand
CAGCCGCATCGCCCACCGTGAATTTCACTTTGAAAGGTTTACCCATGCACCCCGAAATCCCAGCCTCGATCTGCCCAGCCTTACTCTCGCATAATTGCTTATTAAAGTCGTTATTCACAGCCAGCGTCAATACATTACCGGCCAATTCCACCGGCACCGCCGACCCAAGCAGCCCGCCAATCGCCCTGTTCTCCCCCGCTGCCCTCTCAGCGATCTGCCCCCACTTCTCTTTGACCGCCTCAATATTTTCCAGCCCGCCTATTGCTTCCACAGCCCCCGTTGGTACCGGCCCAGCCGATTGCATCGCCGCTGCCGGCTGCGAAGCCTGGCTAACTATTTGCTTTTTTTTTACGTCCCCAGTGTTTGACCCAGCGAGCATATCCGCAAAGCTCATAAAATGTTCGCTCAGTGCCAGCCTAAGCAGCGCCGCCTCAAGCAGCGCCCTTGGCGTGTCAGAATTGCGTATCGTATACCGCAGTTTTTCCAACGCCGAAATATTGTATATCAAAGCCGCACTGTCGAACTTATCGCCAAGCTCCTTTGCCTGTGCCTTCTGACTGCTCGTAAGCACCACAAGCCCATCAGCCTTGGCCCCAGCCACCTTAACAACCATCACATCGCGCATCAGCTCGATAGCCGAAACTACCACCTGAGTAGCCGATTGCCCTTTGTTCATCAGATCATTAACAGCCACCAGCACCCCAGCCCCGTCGCTCTGGGCGATATTCGCCACCAGTTCCGCAACCTTCTCACGGTTTGGCTGCCCAAGGTACTTCTCAAACGCCTCGACTGTAAGCGGATCGATACCGGTACTAAGCAATTGGTCCAGCAAGCTAAGCGCATCGCGCATCGATCCATCCGCCAGCTTTGCAATAAGGATCGTAACATCCTCTTCGTACCGTATATTTTCACTCTCAAGCACAAACCGCAATTGCTTTGCGATATCCGCCGCTGAAATATTTACAAAATCGAACCGCTGGCACCTGCTCTGAATCGTCGCAAGCACCTTATTCGGCTCCGTTGTCGCGAAAATAAATTTCACATGAGCCGGCGGCTCTTCCAGAATCTTTAAAAGGGCATTGAACGATTCCGACGTAAGCATGTGAACTTCGTCGATTATGTAAATCTTATGTCTGGCCCTTGCAGGCCTGTATATCGCTTTTTCGCGCAGTTCGCGTATGTTGTCGATTCCTCGATTCGATGCGCCGTCAATCTCGATAACATCTATGTCTTCGCCAGTACTTACCGCCTTGCAGCTATCACACTTACAGCAAGGCTCGATAGTGGGCTTATCTACACTTAGGCAATTAAGCGCCTTAGCAAGGATCCTGGCCATCGTCGTCTTACCCACCCCGCGAGTCCCGCTGAATAAATAAGCATGAGCCACCCGCCCCGTCCGAATCGCGTTCTTAAGCGTCTGCGCTATCGCATCCTGCCCAACAACATCATCAAACGACCCCGACCTGTATTTTCTTGCTAGTACTGTATACATTTTGAATTTACGATTTTCTATTTACAATTTGCTATTTTTTGCCGCGAACTCTTTCGTGCGGATATAAATATCGCAGTAAGTTCTTTTGCTTCCTGCAAAAGCAGTGAAACCTATTTCGCTGTCACAACTTTCTCTTCCAGCAGGAATTCAAGCCAAAAACCGCTCTCATCCGACTCTTCCAGAACAGTACCGATTTTTGATTCGAAATCCGTTTTCGATTTTGCCAAACATGCAGCTCGATAGTTAGCCGCTACCGAAGTAGAGCAGCGTATCAATTGATTACGAACGTGATTGCACAAATGGTCATTTTGTAACGACACCGCCAGCCTCACACACCTGTGTGCAAAATCCTTTGTCCTGCGCTGCAACTCATATTTATCCATTTCTAACCAAGTGAGCCCAATTTCCGATTAAGTCCCCAACCCACAATAGTAAATTGTAAATCGTAAATAGTAAATTAAAAGGTGGCCGGGTTTGCCAAACACAGTCGAGCGATCGCTTATGGCTGCTCGGTTCCCCGCCTGACCAGGTTCGCGTGCTCAGCTTGCCTGGGACCCGGCCGTTAATATACGTCCGTCAGACGCCGCGAATGTAGCAATATAGCACAAAATACGCCGATTTCCACAAAAACATTTATATTGAAATCCTCCCCCTCCGGGTTTATTATTTAGGTGTTCTCGGAGAGGTTTATGAAAGTCGAAATAGATCGATCCTGCACCGGCTGTGGCCTCTGCGTAAGCACCTGCCCCGATGTCTTCGCCCAGGGAAAATCAACTGTCACCATCAATACCGACGAAATCCCCCCGGAACTAGAAGACGAAGTCCTGATCGCCGCCGAAGAATGCCCCTTGGAAGCGATCCACATCGACTAACCAGCGGATCAAGCAGACAATTCTTTGCTTCTTTGGTAAGCTTTGTTGATGCCGGCACGCACTGCTTGGGGCAATCCATTGGCCTCAAAAGTCTCGATCGCTGCCTGGGTGGTTCCTCCTGGCGAAGTCACCTTCCGCCGCAAACTCGCCGGCTCCTCTCCTTTTTTACTGGCATCAATCGCCAGTGCCGCCGCCCCAGCCGCCGTCTGCAGCACAAGTTCCCTTGCCAACTCCCCTTCGAGCCCAAGTTCCACCCCAGCCTTGATCATCTCCTCCATGAGCAAAAAGAAGTACGCCGGCCCACTGCCGCTAACCGCCGTCACAGCATCAATAAGCTCTTCGCTGTCGAGCACCACCGCTGTCCCCACCGCCTCAAAAATTCTCAATGCCTCTTCCAGCCTGCCCCTGGCCTTGGCGTTTGCAAATACCCCGCTAGCCCCCTTACCCACCAGCGCAGGCGTATTGGGCATTACCCTCACCACCGCAACATCCCCAAGAATCTTCGTGATCACCTCGATCCGTTTACCCGCCGCGATCGAAATAATCAGCGTCTGGAGCCCGACATTCGTCTTTATTTCCCCCAGCACCGATTCCAGCACCTGCGGCTTTACGCTCAAAACAACAGTATCCACCGTCGCCGCCAGCGCCCCGTTATCCTGCGCAAGCTGCACCCCGTAAGTATGCACAAAATGCTCCAGCCGGTCCGGCAATATATCGCTCACAAAAATCTGCTCACGCCGGTACACCCCCGCCGCGATAAGCCCCTTGATCAAAGCCTCAGCCATATTACCCGAACCGATAAAACCTATGGTATCCACGCTTTCTCCTTGAATTCGCGATTCTCAATTATGTACAATCCTACCAGATTCACTTACATAATGGTATTCTTTTGTACCTTCGTGCCCTTCGTGGCACGGTCTAGTGCGGCTAGGCCGTGTTTTCACAATACGTCAGAAGATTAACGCTGATTACTGTGAAATTTGCGATTTGGAGCTTGTTTCGGATTTCGGATTTAGTGCTTCGGAATTTTTATTTAAATCCGTGTAATCAGTGATTAACTTTCTCCTAATTCTTTAGCTGAATGTAGCACAAGCATCTCGCTTATGTTCTTCAGCCCCGGCAGGGGCGTTAGGGAGTAGCCCATAGCGCAAGCTATGGGTTAAAGGCCAAATTAGTTTAAGCCCCGGATGGGGCGACAGGGAGTTTGACCCATAATTTGAAATTTGTTTCGGATTTAGTGCTTAGAATTTCCTCTTCAAGGAGGCCACATGCAAAAACAAACCGATTACCTCGAAGCCATAAAAACCAAGTACCCCGAACAAGTCATCATCGCCATCGCCAAAGACCCCACCGGCCGACCCAACCCAATCACCCTCGGCTGGGCTATGACCGTCTCCTTTGAACCGCCCATGTGGGCCATCGCCGTCTCAGAAATTCACTATACCCCCTCCTGCATACGCCATTCAAAATGCTTCACCATCGCCCTGCCCTCAGCCGACCAAAAGGATGCCGCCATGTTCTTCGGCTCACGCTCCGGCCGCGACATAGATAAATTTGCCGCCTGCCCCCGCCACTGCGCCACCGAACCCGCCAAGAAGATCGATTCCGTCCTCCTATGCGAAGCCGTCGCGAACTTCGAATGCACATTAGAGAAAGAATACCCCGCCGGCGACCACATCATATTCATCGGCAAAGTCGTCTCCTCCACCATTAACACAGACCCGAACCGCCGCCTATACACCCTAGGCCCAGGCCACAAACTCGGCGCCGTCTCCGCCCGATGACAAACATGGTAGCACAAGCCTCCCGCTTGTGAATTTTCCAATGTAGCACAAGCGTCTCGCTTGTGTCTTCTCCCGTGGCACGGCCATCTTGGCCGTGTTTCACATTTGTGGCACGGTCTAGCGCAGCTAGGGCCGTGTAGTCAAACCCATCCTGAGCACGCAGCAAAAAACCTCTCTAAAACCGCCGCACAACAAGTGACTTG
>MHYB01000070.1:19917-24579 GCA_001824635.1 Planctomycetes bacterium GWF2_50_10 | reverse complement strand
TTGACCGCTTCAATTACCCAGCGGCCATACCGGAATCAAGCCCGGATAACCCCATCGGTACACTGGAGCGATTTACAGCCCGCAGCATAAAAAGGGTAAATCAAAAGGCACAGGCTATGGGCATAACGCCCGGCATGGCAGTAATGGATGCTTTGGCCTTGATAGCATAGATAGGGTTTGGGGGAATAAATGCTTTGCACAGCGGCAGGCATAATATGCATGTTGGCCTGGGGGACACTTCCAGCCCAGTGGCACAGCGCTGAGCCGACAAGCGTTTCAATATCCGTCGGCCTGGCTCCTTTATGGCAAGGCAGGCTGATCATCGAAAAGCTGACCCTCGACTTGCCCCGCTCGGCAGAGGCACAAGGCATCATGCTGGTCGATTCCAACGATAGGCCTTGGCTGGTGGTAGACTGGGCTAAGGCGGTGTTCCCCGAAGGCGCCCTCAATAATGCCCAAATAACAATCGAAAACCCGCATTTGCTGATTTATATCCGCAACGAAGAGATCGATACCAACTTGCCGTCAATGGCAAAAGCCGGCCCGGGCGGCTGGCTAAAATACCTTGAAAATCTAAAACCGGCATCGGTAGTGGTCAAAAATCTCGGATTTACCCTGGTAGCGGAGCCAAACAGCAGCGCTTCTATCTATGGCATAAACGCCTTTACGGTGCGGGCCGGCTCAAGTTACCGGGCATTCGGGGGGCTTGACCCCAATATAATGCCTTCACAGCCGAACCATCTAGGCGAGTTTGAGGCTGTCCTTGACCCGGCTACGTCACAGGCGGGTTACTATATCCGCTCCGAGATCGATGCGGTGCCTGTGCAAAGTTCAGTGGTTTTTGACGCTATCGGCTCGCGATGGTTCCGTTCTTTGCAGGGGATCATATATCTAAGTGCCCGCGCGTCCGGCTGCGTGGATGACTTGACCTCACTTTTTCCGACCGGCTCTGGGACGATCGCGGATGCCACTCTTTACGAGGACGGCGGACGCGCGATCGCTACCAACTGCACAGCCGCAATAGCACTTTTGCCGGGCCAGCTGATCATAGAGCAAATATACGCAAGCCTGTATGACGGCGTGGCAAGCGGCCAGTTTTTTTACTCCAATCCGGCAGGCGATAAAGGGACTTACGGCGGGTTTTTCCGCGTACGAGATGTAAGCTTCGCCAAACTGATGGGCCCGGAATCGGCCCGTTCGGGCAAGGCATCGTTCACTATCCGCTTCACCCGCCGCTCCAACGAGCCAAACAGCCTCAAAGGCGTTACGGCAATATACCTCACCCGCGCCGACCTGGGATCTGTACCGGTGATTACACAAATTTTTGACTTTCTCAAGCTCGAAAAAGCCGACCCGCTTGTGTTTTCCGACGTAGCCGCCCTTTTCAGTATGAAAGGGACAATGCTCAACTTTGATACGGCAAGAGTCTCATCACGCCTTGCCGCCATCGAGTTCGAAAAAGGGCTTATAGCCGACTACCATACAAAATGGGTGTCCGGCCATGCGATCGTGGTGCCGTTTGCAGCAATAAACCGCATGCTTGTGCGAATCCCGCTTTTTGGCAGGCTAGTGACCCTTACAAACCAGGTCTCCCGCGTGCAGGTGCAGGGCTACTGGGACAAGCCCGGGGCAAAACTCATTTCAAAAGACGTATTCAAAGACCTCAGTCAGGGCACCTGGGATTTCCTTCGTGGCGTCTCGCGAACCCAGGGCAAGATACCGCCAAAGGCGTTCGAATCACTCGAAAAACTTCCCGAATAGAAGTATTTACTTGATTTAATTATCAGAAACAATATAATCTCCCTCTACCTTTTTGGAGGCGAGAATATGAATACCTGTGTACTTATTTTAGCAACTGCAATTCTGGGCAATTTGGATGTTTTCACCGTCCATGACAGCACCGCAGCCAGATTACCCCGGCGGTAAGCGGTAAATGGGTGGTCTGGACGGATAAAACCAATGATACCGGCGATATCTGCGCCAAAAACATCGACACTGGCGAATATCTGGTTGTGTGCAATGCCGGTTACGAACAATCCTATCCCGCAATAAGCGGCAGCAAGATCGTCTGGCAGGACAAACGCAACTCCACAATAAGCAAGAGCGACTGGGACATTTACATGTATGATCTTACAGAGCAGCAAGAACACCCCATTTGCGTCCGCGCCGGCACTAACCAGCTAAGCCCGGGCATCTGCGGCAATATAATAGTATGGCAGGATTTTAAGAACGGCTCTTCCAATTCTGACATTTACGGATGCGACCTGACAGGAAATCCCGATTTTTCTATATGCACAGCCTCCGGTAACCAGTCCTATGCGGTGATTGATGGTTTCAAAGTCATTTGGCGCAACACCAGCATTTCTGATACAAACGTCTATAGTAAAATCCTTCCTTCAGAACTTATCTCCCCTGTGTACCTTGGTAATCATCAGAATATAGAGATCAGCGGCAACACCATTGTATGGGATACGCTGTCAGGCACAAACCTCGACGTCATCGGCCTGGATCTGGCAAGCCCGGCAAGCCCGATTACGATAACGTCCGACATTGCCAATCAGAGCTGCCCGGCTATTAACGGTGACTGGGTGGTCTGGCAGCAGCAGGAACCCAACGGCACTTACGGCATTTACGCCAAAAATATTGTTTCCGGCGATAAATATACTGTATGTTCAGGCCAGGAACACCTCCAATGCAATCCGGCGATCAGCGGCGATCTCGTAGTATGGCAAAGCGGGGCAGATGATGTGGGAGTTATTTTGGCGGCATATATACCACCGCCGACGATACCGACGACGGTTACTGTGAGTTATCCCGAAGACGCTAATGTTTTCAGGTCGGGCAAGGCTAGCCATATAGACTGGCAAACGTCCGGCGGAGCAGTAACGAAGGTCAAAATTGAAGTTCGTAAGGATGCGGGTTCCGCCTGGAGCCTCATTGCGGCAGATGCAAATAATACTGGAACATACATTTGGACACCTGCTGCGGATTTAAACTCGAACCAGTGCCAAATCCGCATCTCGGCTGGGATCGGCCAAGGGTTATCTGATGGTTTTTTCACCGTCTACGACTGCCCCGCGCGTGTGACTGCCGACCTAACCGGCGACTGCAAGGTGGATTTGCGTGATTTTGCCGAGTTCTCGCGCCAATGGCTAGATTGCGGCAACGTATTGATTTGCGATTATTAGAACAAGTGCTTACAGAGGACAAAGCAAAAAAATGCAATCTGAATTATCGGAAATTTTCTTGCAATCAAGTCAAAGATTGTGTTTATTATTATAAATGCCGGGAGAAATCGGCTAACTTAATTTGAAGACACTGGGTTTTCAGACGCTCCATGTTAAACCGGAAGTTTAAATAGACAAGCGTGTGAAAGGCTCGGTGCTTTCAGTTTGTGCGTGCTGCAAGTAAGTTTATCTTTTGTGGGTAGTCCTTCCAAAGCGTTTTTTAACACAAAAGACAGGACTAAACGTAATGCATGTCAGCTGAGGGCACCGTTTGCTTTTGCGTTGTCAAGGCTCTTCCGGGCCTACATGGGCGCAATTGCGGCGGCGCCCTTTTTATTTGGGCATCTCCGATATTAGGACAAACGTCAGAATTGGAGAGAAACTGATGACAGAGATGCTGGAGAATGCGTGGCTGATATTTTTGATCTTTGTTGAGAGATGTGCAGCCGCCCTTGCAAACGTGGCTATAATAGTGCATACCTGGCTGATAGGGCTGGTAATAATTCAATTCACGTTGATAATGCGAAAGAGAGATGAAAACAGAAGGCAGAAATCAGGAGACAGGAATCAGAATAGAAGAAGTGTCGAGCACTGATAATGCCATCTGCGGCGATTTGTAATTTATCAGGCGAAAATTTTAACCGGCTAAAGGATCACTGCTGCGATATTGCTTGACGGACTTGTACCGGCCTTGTTTTGGGCAGCAACATAAAATTCAAACGAGCCGCCCTGATCTTTTTGGGTTGTAAAAGTTTCATCTAATGCCGTTCCGGCAAAGCACCACTGATCCTGGCCGCACTGACGGCAGTATATATTATAAATGCTGGGCCTTGTGCCATCAGCGGGTTTTTGCCAGCTGAGGCTTATAAATCCATTATTAAGTATCTGCCCGCAAAGTTCGGTCGGCTGTGATGGAATCGAAGCCTGTTTTGGCAATGCCCGAAGGCCCCAGCCTATCGCCGCCAGTTTTGCACCATCTCCCGAAGCTGTAAGTTGTGCATAGGCGATATTTTGTTTGAGTGCCTTGATCAAGGTATCCAGAGCGGCATCTTTTTGCCGCTGGGCAGCGCGTGCTTTTGCTATGGCAAATTTTGCACCGACGATCTTTGCCCTGAGCATATCTGCCCTGAAATTGAGCATTATCCAGTTAACCGGCGGTTTGTGAAATATAGGCTGGTTCCGCCGAAAGCCCATCACCATCTTGGATGCAAGAGCATAAATTTGGGCCTCGCCGGCCGGAAACTTTGACATTTTTCAATCCTTTAAAAAATAGGGGGCACAATCAAGTGCCCCCCGTGAAAATTTCTTGAACACGCAACCCGCAACTCGCAACCCGCAACTATTACAGTACTACAAGCACCGTGTTGCTTGGCATGGATTCACCGGCTTTGTTAATTGCGATTACGCGGAACTCCCATTCGGTCTTCCTGGGCTG
>MHYB01000070.1:3133-19860 GCA_001824635.1 Planctomycetes bacterium GWF2_50_10 | reverse complement strand
GGGCCTCATCCTCCGCTGGATCTTGTAGGCGGCGGGTTTTCCGCCTTCGACGGGGCTTTGCCAGGCTAGTCCCACAATACCTTCATCCTGCAACGCGGCGACAAGCATCAGCGGCTGGCCTGGGGCGGGGATGGGAGTCTTGGGTTTTCTCGCGCCCCAGCCTATGAGCATGAGCTTTTCATTATCGCCGCTTACCGTGTTCTCGGCGTAGCGGATATCCTTTTTCATCGCTTCGGTTAACACCTCAAGCGCATTGAGCTTGGCCTGGATGGCGGCTTCCGAAGCTGCCTGTGCGGCAACAAGCGCATTCTGGGCCGTTGTCAGGGCGGTTAGCATGTTGCCAAGATCAAGCGTGGCTACCGGCGGCTCGGGGTAAATGATGGGGTTGGCAACCAACCCGCTTTTCATTTCCTGAGCTAATACGAGTACGTCATTCTCTTTTGTCGGGAAACTGGCCATAATTCATTCTCCTTTAAATTTAATTTTCCCATATTTTTGCCATAACACATGGCATTAATTGCCGATATAAGGGTAGGAAATTGTGGTCTCGACCGGCTGATTTGAAGCTTTTAATCGCTGAAACAAGGCTTTAAACGGCCAGCCGCAGGCTTTTTTTTGCTAATTTGAGGCTTTTAACTGGTAATTTGAAGGCTCAAATGCCGCTTTTGAGGCATAAAACAGGAACTTTGAGGCTTAAAATGCTGCACTTTAAACCTGAAACTTCGTACATAAAGCATCGAACTTGCGAGTTGAGGCTTTGTATAGCCAGTTTAAAGCTTGGTATAAGCGATTTTAAGCCTGAAATTTTGCAGATGAAGCGACGTAAAGCGGAGGAAAAGCTTGTTATTTGAGCAAAAACGAGGCTTTTTAAAATCCCACCCGATTAAGTTGTAAAAGAACGCACATCTTTGGTACTGCTTACATCAGTGAACCATACAGCGTTCAACTTTAATGTCGCCAATAAAGTGCAGTGAGTTTAGCGGGATTTGAAAATTTTTTGAGAAATTATTTTTAACCACGGATTATCACTGATTTTCGCAGATTTTCGTATTTTTGGTCATCAGTGCTGACCTGTGTTAATCAGTGGTTTATATATGTTGTGAATAGTTAGTTTTTCGTATTACGTATTTAATAAGCAGTGCCAATCCGTGTGAATCCGTGGTTGATGAGGATCTATCATGAAATTGATCGGTATAATGGTAATTTTGGCGGCCAGCCTTTGCGCAGGTGCATATGACGTAAATAACGTGCGCTTTAAGGGCGACAGCACTAATCAAGTAAACTCAGTTTTTATTGATAACGGATCATTCGATGTCGAGACAGCCGGTGGCAAATTTAAATTTATCGCGCCTAACGAACTTCAAATTTATGGGGGGCCGGGGTCAAATAAGCTCTTGCTTGGTGCAATTATTTTTGACAAAATCGTAAAACTCGAAAAGGCGGAAGATAATAACGACAATGTTCTTTTCTGGTCAGAGGATTTTAATCTTGGAATCCACTGCGATTCAACGATTGTGATTGCATCAAAAAGGCAGCTTAATATAAAGTTCAAAGGTGATTACGCAATAAATGCCTCGAATAATCAACTCGTCGAAAAAAAAACAGGCCTGACTATAACGAATGTCGGCCAGATTAAAAACTTAAATTCCAAATCAGTTAACACGCTTACTACATCAAACCAGGTTACAACCGTCAAAATCGAAAACGTGTTAGCAAAGGTTACCGTCAGCGTTATCCCTTCTTATGAAAGGGTTCTCCAGGGAGACCTGGATTTTGCTTTTTCAGACAAGGCTGAAATCAGCGCGGCAAAAAATGAAACCGAATCATTTCAGATCGTTGTGGCAAACAAAAATTCCGTAGACATCGGCCCGGTGCAGTTTGCTTTCAATGATTGGAAATATGTTGGCAACGGTCAGCCGGGGGCTTTGCCTGTAATCATTGCATTTCGAGAGCATTATGTGCCGATAACCAAAGCTTCACATCTTTTAAAAAGCAGGCTTGGCAATTACCCGGATGCACTTGTTCCATTTATTAACCCATATACAGGTATGCCGGTATCGGTGGCAGCTGTGGAAATCAATAGCAAAAGCAGCCAGGGCTATTGGTTTGATGTTTCGATACCAGCCGATGCCATTGCAGGTCAGTACAGTTGTTTGATGAGTGTGAGGACCAATAATCAGATAATTGCATCGATTCCCGTCACGCTGACAGTCTGGGATTTTCAATTGCCTTCTGAGCCATCATTGAAAACATATTTTGGTGATATCAAGGACATTAGTTGGTCACATGGCCTCAAGACAGATACAGCGAGCTATAATCTGCTCGTGAAACAGTACCAAAGAATGCTTCGTGATCATTGCATAATGACTGTTTTCCAGAAATTTCCCCAGAAATTTGATAGCACAGGGGCTGCTATTTTTACCAAACAATATCTCGATGAACTGCGGGCTTTTAAAGCCGAATTTAGCAGTTTCTTTTTCAGGGTGCCTGGATTTTATTCGACTATGGCAAATGCATCAAAACTGCCAGGCTACTTGAAATCCTATAATGAGTTATTAATTGCAAATCCTTGGATCGGAACAGGCTACGTTTACTTTGATGAGCCTGGGACAAAAGAATACTACAATGAAATTATCAAATACGGCGAAGCGATTCATAAGTATGCGCATAAAACAATAAAGCTGCTTGTGACCGAACAAATTAAACCTCAGGAGAGTTCTTGGCCGAGTATGGCCGGTTCTGTTGATATTTGGGTTCCATCATGGGAACTGGCTGATGTGAAAGATATTGTCGACCGCCAAAAAGCCGGTGATGAAGTCTGGTCATATTCTGCGTTGACGCATCCCGGCGTCACAAATTGGCTTTTAGATTCTAGTCTTCTAGAATATAGAATACCGGCATGGTTCACCTACTCTCTTAACCTTAAAGGCCTATTATATTGGCAGACAACTGCATGGGCCAGAAAAGATGATTCAGGCAAGCCAACGAATGTTAATCCCTGGGCAAATGCGGCTACTTATGAAGCGGGCGGGAAAAAATGGAATGGCGAAGGATCCCTGCTTTATCCTGGAAAATATGCCGGGATTGATGGGCCATTGGCCAGTATACGTTTGAAAATCATACGGGATTCGATTGAGGATTTTGAATACTTCATTATGGCACAGAACAGGGGCGATGCCTCATGTGTAAGAGATGTAATCAAGACCGTCGCTTCCAGCTTTAATTTATACAGTGTTAAAGCTAAAGATTATGTCGATGCAAGGGCTGAATTAGCTAGAATGATTATTGAATAGGTTTACGATTGAATTTTGCTTAGCTGAACTTTGTATTTAGTTGTTACCGGGATCGCAGGTGCTACGTTGACGATATTATCGAAAAGGGCATTTGAGGAATGTGGGCCAAAATAAGATTTTCAATAATTTATGCTCTCTATCAGATATTAGCCGTCAATTGGCCGCCAAGATTTGGAGGCAATCGCTTTCGTGTGTTTCTTTGCAGGCAGGTCTGGAAAAAATGCGGTAAAAATATTAAAATAGGCAAAGGTGCTCAAATCTGCAGAAGACTTTTAGCAGTTGGCGATAATGTACAAATCGGGCCTAATTGTGAAATGATGTCCACCGGAATGATCACATTGGAAGATAATGTGCTGATGGCACCTGACGTGCTTTTCATAGGTGTCTTACACAGGTTTGACCGCCGGGATGTGCCCATCAAGGAGCAGGGATGGTACGATCCTGAGCCTATCGTAATTGGTGAGGACGTTTGGTTGGGTGCAAGAGTTATAATAATGCCCGGAGTCAAAATAAATCGAGGAACAATCATTGGAGCGGGGGCTGTTGTCACTAAAGATATGCCAGAATATTCAATTGCTGGGGGTGTGCCAGCAAAGGTTTTAAAAGAAAGACCCTAGTGGCTTTTAAAAGAGATTACTTTAAAACTTTACTTACCGCGATAATTCAGGTTGCAGTGATGTTTATCACGCAAGCAGTCCTTGCACGCGCTCTTGGGACAGAGGGCAGAGGCAGTTTTGCTGCCTGCATTACTTTCATGAATGTAATGGCAACATTATTTTCTTTCGGCCTGGACAGTTCAAATTCGTATTACCTGGCAAGCAGGCGAAGTTCCTTATCAAGTGTTTTAGGGGCAAGCGTATATGTGGTTTGTTTGAGCGCTCTTATATGTTCTGCTGCCGCCTATTTACTGATTTTTTCTGGAATTACTTTTTTTGAAAAAGCAGCCTCCAATGATTTTTTACTGGCTGCATTGTGCATTGGCCCAGTTATATTTTACTCATTTACCGTCTCAATACTTAGGGGGACTCTCCGATATACAAGCATGAATCTTATGGGTATTGCGAACATCCTGCTTATTGCAATCGCGACCTATATTCTGTGCTATGAATTAAACATGGGCGTAAAAGGAGCAATTGCAGCTTACTTATTTGGTGCGATTTTGCCCGTTTTGACAATTTTACTGATATCTCGAAAAGAAATTGAGCTTTATTCCTTATACAAAGGATACAAAACAGTGCCCGGCCTGCTTCATTATGGATTTCGGGCTTACATAAGCTATTTTGCTCAAACAATGAACATCCAGCTTGGATTGCTTGTTATGGGATTCATGCTTGATGACGTGAGTATCCTTGGCTTTTACTCTATTGCGATTGCAATCGTTTCCAGAATATGGATTATCCCAGATTCACTCTATCAGGTATTGATGCCCAAATTGGCTAATGATAAAAATATGGATATAGAAGGTTTATGTAAGGCTCTGAGAATAATAATACTGGTTGTAATTGCAGCATCGCTTTTCCTTGCGGCAATATGCCACCCTCTTGTTCTATATGGCCTTGGGCCAGAGTTCATTCCTGCAACAATTGCAGTTTATATTTTGCTTATTGGCGTGATATTCAGGTCGGCAAGCAAAGTCGTAACAGCTTATTTTTTTGCTGCTAACAGGCCTGGTATCAATTCGGCAATAAAGTTTGTGGGTGTGGTAATCAACATTGCTCTACTGATGCTCATGGTGCCAGCATATAAACTGACGGGGGCAGCAATAGCGACAAGCATAAGTTATGCGCTAGAAGCCTTTATAATGCTCTTTTATTTTGCCAGAATTACCCGTTTATCATCGGCAAAATTGCTTATTCCACAGTTGGATGATGTAAGATCAGGTCTGCTAGTAGCATCATCTATAACTTCAAATAAAAAACGAGCCTTGCTCAGTGAAGGTGTTTAATGTCCCATACAGCGACAGAACTGCAATACGATAATATTTCAACTTTGGAAAACAAAACACCCCAGTTCCAAATATGGGCGTTTTGGATAGCTCTTTTTATAAGTGGTGCTATAGCAGCAGTTCTTTATAAGAACCAGCAAAGCACTCTTGCCTTCATCATTATGGGAATCCCTTTTGCAATTTCGATGCTTGTTGCGCCCCAGATTGCTTTTTACGTTTATTTCTTCTGGCAGGCATTTGATGCGTCAATGGCCGCATCAGAAACTGCTGTGTTCACCCCGGCAAAGGCCCTGTCGCTTTTCATAGTTGCACTTTATCTGGTTTCAATAGGCAGAATCCGTACGCAAATTCTCGTAAGTAAAAAGTTTGTATGGATAATGTTGGCCTTTTCTGTTATTGGCATAGTTGGTTCTACCTGGGCAATTGCTTCTTTTGCATCTTTGCGATATGGTTTGCAGATATTTGTACAATTAGTGCTGGTTATAGCAGTTTTGCAATTCATCGATAGTCCTGCACGAATCCGTACACTTATGTTCTGGTGCTTTGGAGGCGGAGTTTTAGCAGCGATTACCATGATAATAACTGGCGGTGTTTCAAGCCAGTATAGCCGGGGAACATTGGGCGAATATGCAAACCCAAATACAACTGCTCTTGCTTTTTCTGTTGCCCTAATGTGTTTGCCCATCCTGATCCTATATAGCAAAAAAAGGATTCTCCTGTTTTGCGTTTATATTATAGGTGCCTTGATTATTCTTTTAGGCATGATGAAAACCGGCTCGCGAAGCAGTATTCTCGCTGTATTCGGCTCAATTTGTATTGGCGCAGTACTTTCGAGAAACTCTGGAACAATAAAAAAAATATTTATTCCAGCTTTGGTGTGCATTGTAATTTTTGGAACTTGGCAATTCGTATCGCAATCGGGTCTGATTGATGAAAAGAGCAAGGAACACCTCGGAAGTCTAATTGGAAAAGGTTCTGAACAGGATAGCAACAGCAGATTGAATATTTGGGCCACTGCATTACATGTATATGCAAATCACGGTTTGATTACAGGTTTTGGTTTCGGAAATACGGCTTTTGCTATGGAAAAATACCAGATGGAATTCGTAGATATCCATAATACAATATTAAGCTCTCTCATGGATGGCGGACCAATAGGATTCGGATTATTTATGACTGGACTAGCTTTGCTTTTTATTTTTGTCTGGCGAATCAAAAATCACAACACCAGAATGGTTGCTATTATGATGTTTTTCTATTTGATCATAAATTGTGGTACTCATACCATTCACTTTACAAAGTGGTTTTGGATCCCAGTGACCATCTGTCTGCTTTTGGCAGAAGGTAGCAAACGCGAGGAAATCCAAAATGAACTTGCTTCTACGGAATTTCGTGAGGATTCGGAAACGATATGAGCAATACAGCCAAACGAATAGGTTTCATTGCCGCCATGTACGGCTGCTCAAGTGAAGGCAAGGTTTATGTTCATCTCTCATTAGGCCGTGTTGTCGAAGAATTGGCTAAATATTATGAGCATGTATACCTGTGCATTCCAATCAAAAAAGGCTCGGTAGATGAGTCCCGAGATTTTCCCCTTATTGCGCCAAATATTACAATTGTTCCCCAGCCGTTTTATAAAAGCGCAGCTGGCTCAATGAAACATCCTGTGGGCATATTCAACGCGTATCGGAAAATTTGTCGGTCTTGCGATGTAATTTTTACACGCGGAGTTACTCTGCATCCATTATTTTTTTATGTTCTTGCCTGGTTATATGGCAATAAAGTCTGCAATTGGTTGATAGGCAACCCGATAGCATTGCTCAAAGCACATAAAAGAGATCATTTCGTTAAAGATATTTTATCCTACGCCTACGCCATACACGATCGCTTATTCACAAAGGCAGGCAGATGGCTGGTTGACGGCGCCCTTTTATGTAATGGGGAAGAACTCGGAAATATTTTTAAATCAAAAAGAACTTTTGTAACTGTTTCAAGCACGATTACCGAAGACGAGATATTTGAACGGGCTGACACTTGCGATAAAAACGTAATAAACTTATTATTTATCGGATTCATTCGTCCTGAGAAAGGTGTCGAATATCTCATCGAGGCAGTATCCAAGCTTAAACTGAGTAAGCCATGGCACCTCATACTTGTTGGCCCAACTGACAGATTTGGTGGTTATTGTGAAAAGATCAGACAAACGATTGAATGCCGTAATATGGCACAGCAAATTACATGGGCAGGATATGTTTCTTACGGGCCTCAAATGTTTAACTATCTTAGGAATTCTGATATTTTCATTTTGCCGACACTTTCGGAAGGAACTCCCCGGGTCTTAATTGAGGCCAGAGCAAACAGCATACCTGTCATAAGCACATTTGTAGGTGGAATACCTACGTCAGTAAAAAATGAATTTGATGGATTACTCGTTCCCCCTGCCGACCCCAAAGCACTAAGCGATGCGATAGAGAGATTAGTTAACGATGGTGCGTTTCGCCAGCGTTTGATATGTAATGGCTTGCAGACAGCAAAACAAATGACCGTAACCAAATTCGTTGAAAAGGTACACAGCATATTCAACACTTTCCAGGATAACAAACAATGACACGCGTCTCAAAATATCTGTGGTTTCGATTCATCATGGTGGCAACAGGCTGGCTACCGGATTTCACACCAATTCTGCGATTTAGAGGTTGGCTCTGTAAACCCGCCTTTATGAAATGTGGACGAAATTTTCAAATCGCAAGCGGCACCATAATTCTATATAGCAGTCGAATATGTATTGGTGATGACGTATTCGTCGCGAATAATTGCTGGATACAGGGCGCAGGGACAATCGTGTTCAAAGATCAAGTTATGCTGGGCCCTTTTACAGTTTTAGCGAGCAATAATCATACAAAAGCAAATGGCTCATACAGATTCGGGGATGGGGAAACAGAACCCATTATATTAAATAAAGGCGCATGGGCCGGAGCACACTCAGTTATCACTGCCGGCGTAACTGTCGGCACAGGTTCAGCCGTTGCGGCAGGAGCCGTAGTAACAAAAGATGTGCCTGATAATTGTATTGTAGCTGGTGTACCAGCAAGACTCTTGGCGAAAAATTAGTGGCTAATAAAACAGATGTGAAAGAATTAAAGGAACTTTTTATAAACTCATAATTGACAAGCAGAATGTATATTTGATTCACTAACTAATAAGATATAAGTCCGACGGAGCAAGACATGAAAAATCTTATTTGCCCAATTTGCCGAAACAACACTGATATAAGAACGTTCTGCAATCTTACCGCATACAGTTGTTCACGGTGTCTGCACGCTTGGCGGCCTGAACCTTGGTCGCAAACTGGCCAAAATGAACATTTTAAACAGGCTCATTACACCAAGACTGAAAGCATGAAAAGTATTTACAACACCACCTCTAAACTGTTTGCCGAATTCGAAAAGATCGCATCTGGCCAAATCGTGGACATTACAAAAACAATGTTGGATTTCGGCTGCTCATATGGCTACTGTATGGACGTTTTCAAGACAAAGGGCTGGGAAGTTATCGGTGTTGAAATATCTCCTAGCGCACAGGAGATACTAAACGCAAAGAAATTGCCATGGATAGCTGACGTTGAGAAATCAGCGATACAAAAGAACAGTATCGATTGCATTGTCATTGCCGACTCTATTTATTATGTTCAAGAACCTGTGAAACTGCTTTTAACTTTAAAAAACTATTTAAAAGAATCCGGCATGATTTTGCTGCGGCAACCGACAAGAGCCGGGTTTGCTGGATTAATTAACTCAGTGGGTGGTAGTCCTCGGATCATACAAAGGCTTTGGTGTGATCATATTCATATGTTTTCACGAAAAAGTACCCAATTGGCATTATTGGAAGCTGGTTTTTCAAACATAAATATGCAACAAGATAGTTTCTTAAATAGAGCATGCAAAGGCAAATGCGTACATGGAGCATTGCGAACAGCTGATATAATTACAGCGGGTCGGTTCGATTTAACACTTGCATGGATCGTTTCAGCAAATTTGAAAACATTTTAATTCCGGTTTTTGGAAATATCTAAATGATGATCAATGAAATTCCAAGTAGTTTTGAAACTTCGGTACAAAAACATGCCCCTGGAGAAACACTTAGCCAGTTCCACTCCTATTTCAAACAGATCGGACGTCCATGTGAAATGTCGAGAGACGGCTCCAGCTTATGGTTTCCAAATTCATGGGGAGAACTCCTAAGATTGCCTTTGGACTGCGCGGATACGGTTGATCGATCTGAGATCACCAAAGCATTTCGAGCTAAAGGAATATGGGTGCTTTCGTATTTGGCTGCGCCTGATGATACCAACCCCGCCAACTGCTTTCACTATATCTGCAAAGATAAAAACTATAATATGGACGATCTTAACGCCAATTCTCGCAGGGATATTCGCAGAGGATTTCGCAGTTTCAATATTCGCCTCTGTTCCTGGGATGAGCTGCTCCAAAAAGGATATCCCGCTCATGCGGATACCGCGGCCAGACACGGTTATTCAAAACCATCAATGAATGAATTGCCTCAAATGGCACAGCAGCAGCGTTCTTTTCCCTTTTTTGAAATTTGGGGTGCGTGGGATGGTGATATGCTTGTGGCATGGCTCCAAGTTGTAAAAGTTGATAATTGGGCAATGATAAACATAGTCAGATCGTGTACCGCCTCATTGCGAATGTGTCCAAATAATGCGCTGCTATATGCCGCTACTAATCATTTATTATGTAATGAAAAAAGAGCGTATGTAACCTATGGATTGAGCAGTTCACAGATTGATGTAAATCAGGCTTCCATGCACGCTTATAAACTTAAAATGGGTTATGAAGCCATCGCCATGCGGAGGGTCTTTATGCCACGCTCATCGATAAAATTACTTGTAACGTCAAAACTTCTTGCACTAACTTTGACCAGGATCGCCAGGACATTCCCAAATTTCGCAATTTTGAAAAAAGCTGCAGGCATGTGTCAACAGATTTCAGGCTGTGCTACAGCATCTACAAATGTTAACGCTGAACATATAAATATGTCACAGAAAGATGAAACTCAGTAATCTGATGCACATCCTATATATCCACCAGCATTTCGCAATACCGGCTGGGTCCACAGGGACCCGGTCTTATGAATTTGCGCGCAGGTGGGTTCAAGCTGGTAACAAGGTAACTATCCTTTCAGGCAAGTACGATATCGGCGGCCTTAAGACTGGCCAAAAGCTTATCGAACGAATCAATGTCGATGGTATTGACGTAATCATTGCCGGGACAAAATACAGCAATAAGCAAGGTTTTTTTGGCAGGGCCTGGTCTTTTTTGGTTTTTGTGCTACTAGCCTGCTGGCTTGGGCTCAAGGAGAAAAATGTTGATGTAGTTTACGTTACAAGCACACCGCTGACAGTCGGCATACCTGCAATGGTAATAAAACTATTTAGGCGCATTCCTTATGTTTTTGAGGTTCGGGATCAGTGGCCAGAGGTTCCAATCGAGCTGGGCATAATCAAAAACCCTTTACTCAAAAATTTACTGCTTGGCCTTGAACGGACTATTTATAAGAGAGCCTCTGCAATTGTAGCACTTTCGCCCGGCATGGCAAAAGGTGTCAAGGCTGTACTTGGCTCAAATCAAAAACGCATTGAAGTTATCCCCAACTGCTGCGACACTGATATATTCAGGCCAGATATAGATGGTTCAGCAGTGCGAAATGCAAGAGGCTGGGAAGGTAAATTCATCTTGACTCATGCAGGAGCAGTTAGCAAGGCAAACGGCCTGGGCTTTCTCATTGACGTTGCGCAAAAGCTGCAGGATATGCCGGACGTAAAATTTGTAATTATAGGTGATGGCAGTGAGCGAGCCGGACTGATTCAAAAAGCACAGTTTGAGAATTTAAATAATATTGAGTTTACCGGTTCTATAGCAAAGAAAGAATTGCCTGCGTACCTTGCTGCATCGGACGTTCTGATGGCGATCTTTGCTGATTATCCGATCCTTGAGCATAATTCCGCCAACAAATTTTTCGATGCAATCAGTTCTGGAAAACCCGTACTATTGAATTATTCCGGCTGGCAGCGAGAGTGGCTTGATAAATACAAGGCTGGCCTGGGTGCCACGCAAGGCAATATCAATGAATTTGTCCAAAATCTGCTCACGCTGTATAATAACAAGTTACAGGCAGCGGAAATGGGCAAAAATGCAAGGCGACTTGCCCAGGATCAGTTTGGTCGCGATACGTTAGCAGCAAAAGCACTGGCAGTGCTTGAATATGCAGGAGCAAATAAATAATGGAACAACCCAAGCCCTTTGTAAGTGTTATTGTTCCTTGCCGAAACGAAGGAGACTTTATCGCGCGTTGCGTCTGCTCGATACTGGTTTGCGATTATCCTAAGGACAGGTTTGAAGTGATCGTTGTAGACGGCATGAGCACGGATGATACTCGCTTTGAAATATCGCAGCTCCAGAAAAGCCATCCTAATCTTAAACTGTATGATAACCCCGAAAGAATCGTTCCTACTGCGATGAATATCGGTATCAGCAATTCAAAAGGTGAGGTAATAATTAGAGTTGACGGACACGCCGAGGTGCCCCCAAATTTCATTGCACAAAATATTTCAAAGCTGCAAGCTCATCCAGAAGCTTGGTGTGTCGGCGGTGCTATAGATAGCATCAGCGACACTTACGTCGGCAAAGCTATCGCAGTTGCAATGAGTTCACGGTTCGGTGTGGGCAATGCTATGTTCCGGCTGGGCAATTATGAAGGATATGTAGATACAATTGCTTTTGGAGCTTACCATCGCTGGGTTTTTGATAAAATAGGCACTTTTGATGAAGAGCTTGTCCGTAACCAGGATGATGAGCTTAATTACCGACTTATAAAAGAAGGAGGCAAGATACTAATGTCACCTTCAATTCACAGCAAATATTACACCCGCACAAGTCTTTCTAAGCTTTGGCGTCAATATTTTCAGTATGGATTCTGGCGTATCAGAACGATGCAAAAGCACCGGCGACCGGCAACTCTGAGACAAATGGTTCCACTGTTGCTTGTCCTGTCAATGTTGTCATTGCTCATTGGAGGTGCATTTTTCAGGCCCGTCCTGTTATTACTCATGTCTGAGATTTTTCTTTATCTATTATTACTAGTGGCTGGAATTGTTGACGTAAGCAGGAAAGCCGGTGTCAGTTATGGACTTCTCAGTCCGATTGTTTTTATAATACTGCATTTTGGTTACGGCTTTGGGAGTCTTTGGGGTATCATGCGCTTTATATTACTAAAAGGAAAAGGCATGCCAAAGGCTTCGGCTCATAAATTATCAAGGTGATGAAATGGCTACCACAAAATTCGAAACAGATTTTGCCGCATTCTTTGACCATGGCCAGGCGTTCGCCTTCTGGAAAGGTCGGGTGGCGATGTATGCCATTCTCAAGGGGCTGGGGATCAAAGACGGCGATGAGATCATCTTGCCCGGCTATACCTGTGTGATGGATATTAATCCTGTAAAATATCTCGGTGCAAAGCCTGTCTATGTGGATATCGAACCCTGCACCTTTAATATGAACACCGCCCTACTCGAAAACAAGATAACGGCAAAGACCAAAGTAATCGTCGCCCAGCATACTTACGGCTATCCATGCGATATGGAAGCTATCATGGCTATTGCCGCAAAAAATGGCATTACGGTTATCGAGGATTGCTGCCTTGCATTAAATTCGACGTATAAAGGCAAAACCGTAGGCACCTTCGGCAAGGCTGCGTATTTTTCATTCCAGTGGAATAAGCCCTTTACCACAGGCCTTGGCGGAATGGCACTGGTGCATGATCCCGAATTAGCGGCAAAGGTAAAAGAATTGCAGGCACAGGCAGCTCATCCATCATTTAAAGAAAAAGCCATGCTTGCCGCGCAACTGGCCGTCTACCGTACCTTCATCTATCCTCGCACAACAGCGCTTGCCCAATCAGCATTTCGGATGCTCACCAAAAAAGGTGCTGTTGTGGGTTCATCAAGCACGGCGGAGTTCAGCCCTGAAATAGAAGAAGGCTTTTTCAAGCAGATGTCCTGTATCCAGGCCCGATCCGGGATAAGCCAGCTTAAAAAACTGCCCGCCAACATCGAACATCGAAAGCAAATCGCAGCCTTATACGATGAGCTGCTCAAGCAAAAAGGCTGGCCCACTCGCAAATACGACCACAGCATCATTGATCCAGTCATGGTTCGCTATCCCGTGCGGATAAAAGAAAAAGCAAAGGCACTTGAAGCCGCAGCAGGAGCTGGCATCGAGCTTGGAAGCTGGTTTGAATGCCCGCTTCACCCCATCGAAACCCCAATGGACAAATATGATTATACCCCCGGCATGTGCCCCGAGGCAGAAAAGGCAAGTGCAGAGGTTGTAAACCTTCCCTGCCACCCCAGAGTCAGCAGGCGTGTTGCAATCAAGACTGTCGAATTTATTACGCAGTTCACTCCCGCCTGACCTTTGCTTTTTACGATAATTATCATATAATTATCGTATGCAGCAGGCAATATACAGGATAATCGACGCCAATTTCAATCGTGCACGCGAGGCTTTGCGCGTCGTGGAAGATTTCTGCCGGTTTTATCTTAATGATCCCGCTTTAAGCGGCCTAGCTAAGGAGCTTCGCCATCGGCTTTGCGCCACAATTGGTAAACTTGATACTTTTGCCCTGGTCGCGTGCCGCGATACGCAAAACGATGTTGGAACCGACATACAGGTTCAAGGCCAACTCAAGCGCCAAAATCTCGATGATATGTTCATCGCAGCCGCAAAACGCCTGCCCGAGGCCCTTCGCACCATCTCCGAGGCCGCCGCAAGTATCTCGCCCGCAATAAGCGCGCAAATAGAAAAAATAAGGTATGAGTCCTATACCCTTGAAAAGGATATACTGGCAAAATCGAATGCAGTCGGCAAGTTTGCTGGCGTGCGCCTTTATGTAATTCTCACTTGCGACTTGCCCGTCGATATAATCCGCATCACCCGCTCATGCGCCCAAGGCGGTGCAGACTGCATCCAGCTTCGAACCAAGATGCTCGCCGACGAAGAAGCGTTCAACATTGCCTGCGAAGTCGCCGCTATCTGCCGACAGCACAATGTCGTAAGCATAATCAACGACCGCGTAGACCTTGCCCTTGCAAGCGGAGCCGACGGCGTGCACCTTGGCCAGGGCGATTTGCCAATCGCAGCCGCCCGCAAACTAGCCAACCGCCCGTTCATCTTTGGCGCAACCACGCATAATACCCACGAACTTGAAATGGCCATTGCCGAAGGCGCGGATTATGTAGGAGTCGGCCCGGCTTTTACCTCTTGCACAAAACCCACCCTAACCCCCGGCGGCCCGCAATACCTCAAAGAAGCCGCAGATATGCTGGCTGCAACCGCAATCCCAGGCGTAGCCATCGGCGGTATCACCCTTGAAAACCTGCCCCAGGTACTTAGCCTTGGCATAAAGGCAGTAGCTGTGGGAAATGCCATTATCAACTCCAAATCCCCTGCCGATGCCTGCAAAGCATTCAAAAAGGCCCTTATAACGGCCTGGCCTGATGAGTTATCCACTACCGGAGCATAGATTTGCTCTGTTAAGGACTTCGTTTTCCATATCCATGCTTTATACCGACCAGTTGGTCTAATATGCTGATGCAAGCCGCATGTGTATTACACAACCTGTGAAATATAAACAGTTTATGAATTGCCGCACCGCTGACCCCCTGTGTTAGCCAGCTACAGCCGCCCTCGTTTTGATTGTGCTAAATAACCGAATTATCCCGCCACTTTTAACCGGCCAGCCGTTATTAACAACTTATCCACAAATATCAGCCCCGCAAACCAAACCTGCCAGAGACTTTAGAGCATTTTAGATATAATGCTCTGATTTGTGGCGTAGCGAAAACTCGCAAGACAAGGACGGCGAAGGAGGAAATGCCCTGCATTTTCGATACAGCCGGACGCTGTATTTGCGAAGTTTGCAGTAGCCGCAACCAGAGCAGGATAGCCTAAACTGCTCTAGAACATGCGAACAAGCCCCACACCGCTGCCGCCAAACTCGTTCATATAAGGAACAAGCTCAAAACCAGCAATTTCCAATTTGCCTTTACCCGCCACACCATGCCCGACGATCCACCCCAGAACCGCCCCGAAAACCACATCACTGGGCCAGTGGTCGCCCGTTTCCATCATCCTATAGCCCACAGCTCCGGCCCCGATATAAGCTGGGATGCCAACCCATGGGCCATAAAATTCATCCAGCACGGATGCGACGGTAAATGAGCTGGAAGTATGGCCGCTTGGCCAGGCCAGCGGTTTGCCGTTTGGCGTATCATCATTAACGATCAATTTCAAACTCATCGTCGCCGCCCCGGTTATCGAAAGAGCAGTCATCATCGTCCAGGCCCGCTCGCGGTTTATGTCGTCTTTGCCCGCAGCGGCCAGGCCGTACCACAGGCCCGTCGCCCCGAAATGAAAGCCCGGCCCGCCTAAAAAATCCAGGCTCCGCTCGGTAAATTCCGGGAAAATCCTGTTCTCCTCTTTTTCGTAAATCTCTTCTTCGATCCGCTGATCGGCATGCTGCCGCATTATCACACTCGCCCCGCCAGCCAGCAGCAAAGCCGTCAAGTTATCGGGCTTGAGCAATATTTCGCCGCCCTCAGTCCACACCCTCTCTGGCAAGACCCGCAAATCTTTGGCCGCTGAATACTCAAACGAATCCCACCCCTTCTCAACCGGCGCATTGGCATCGACTCTCGCAAAAACACAATCCGCAAACCCAAGCACCACAACAACTGCGAATGACAAAAGCTTCACCAATATTTCCTTCCGCAAACTCCTAACCCGTAACTCACAACGCGTAACCCGCAACATACTACTCCCATTCGATCGTTGCCGGCGGCTTGCTTGAGACGTCATAAACGACACGGTTAATACCGCGAACTTCGTTGATGATCCTGCTTGAGATCACGCCAAGAACCTCGTATGGAATATGGCTGAAATCGGCCGTCATGAAATCGGTCGTCTCGACGCATCGAATCGCACAGACGTTTTCATAACTTCTTTCATCACCCATAACGCCCACCGTCGCCACCGGCACAAGCACCGCAAGAGCCTGCGAGATACTGCGGTACAACCCGGCAGCCCGTATCTCATCTATCAAAATCTCATCAGCCTCGCGAAGTACCGCAAGCCGCTTCTCGGTTACTTCTCCGATAATCCGCACCGCAAGCCCAGGCCCAGGGAAGGGATGTCGCCATACCATGTTCTCAGGCAGGCCCAGATATTCGCCGACCGTCCGCACTTCGTCTTTAAACAAATCCCGCAGCGGCTCGACAAGGTCAAAGCCAAGCTGCTCGGGCAGGCCGCCGACATTGTGATGGAGCTTTATATTCGCCGCAAGATTGCCGTCCTTGGAGCCAGACTCAATCACATCAGGATAAAGCGTACCCTGCGCGAGGAATCTCGCAT
>MHYB01000070.1:1231-3121 GCA_001824635.1 Planctomycetes bacterium GWF2_50_10 | reverse complement strand
CCGATTATCTTGCGCTTCTTCTGCGGATCGGTTACGCCCGCGAGCTTTTCGATGAACTGCTTCGACCAGTCCACCACGCGAAGGTCTATATGAAAATGATCGCGGAACATCGACTCGACGCCCTCGCGCTCATTCTTGCGAAGCATGCCGTTATCCACAAATATGCACACAAGCTGCTCGCCTATAGCCTTATGAAGCAGTGCCGCTGTAACAGCCGAATCAACCCCGCCCGAAAGCCCGCATATAACAGTAGCATCACAGACCTTGGCCCGCACCGCCTCGATCGCGCTTTCGGCAAAATCGCTCATCTGCCAGTTGCCGCTGCATTTGCAGATATCGTAAAGGAAGTTCTTGAGCATCTCCGCGCCCCGCGGCGTATGCGTCACTTCCGGATGGAACTGCACACCGTAAAACTGCTTTGTTTTGTGCTTAACTGCCGCGTACGCGCAAGTCGGCGTCGTTGCAAGCGATTCAAAATCGTCGCTTAGAGTATTAACCTGATCGCCATGGCTCATCCACACCGTCGTCTGCTTTGGAAGGTGCGTAAACAAGCCCTTTGCGGTGGTTATCTGCAGATTCGTACGCCCGTATTCCCTGCACTTGGCGGGAGCGACATTTGCGCCAAGCATCTGGCAGCCAAGCTGCATACCATAACAGATGCCCAGTATCGGCACGCCAAGTTCAAAAATCTTCGGGTCGCACTTTGGCGCATTTTCAACATAAACGCTCGCAGGCCCACCCGAAAGTATAACACCGGCCACCTGCTGCTTTTTGAGTTCTTCCGCGCTTACCTTTGGCCCGAATATCATCGAATAGACATTATGCTCGCGCACTCGCCTTGCGATAAGCTGGCCGTACTGTGAACCAAAATCAAGGATCGCTATCATCTCACGCGACATAACTTTACCTCTTGTGTTCTCTGTGATCTCTGTGGCAAAAATTTATAAACGTCTCAACAAATATTCTTGCAACAATGCTCCTGTTTTAGTGGCAATTTCAACTGCCTCTCTCATCTCGCTATCGCTGATCTCTGTCGCAGTGGGATAGCGTGTTTCAACTCCATAAATGGTAAGCTCGGCGGCATCATCTATAAAAGCCTTCAAAGAAGGTATATATTGGCTTGCCGCGATGCTCAAGCTCCTTATGTCGTGAGTTTTGGTTATTTCTTTGCCATTTATAGTAAGCACTGCCTTGAGCAGTTTTTCAACATACTGCTGGCAATGAAAGCTAACCGCCATCGCAGGAGGCATATCCTGCGCGGCAAGTATGCTGTAAGCCCGAAAATCATTCTCGGCAACAGTGATCCATCGCCTGATCTCATCTTTGAGCGGATCTGTCATAAATCACTTTTCCATATTTATCAGCGAAATAAACTATATCATTAAGCACGGATTTGAGCCGCTCATATTCGCTTCGCGTACGCACGATCAGATCAAATGCCGCCGGAATACCATCGGCTAATTTGCGAACAGCGCCGTAGCGTTTGGCAGGCGGCATATCTATATCCGCTACCACAAGCAAATCAATATCCGAATCTTCGGTAGCGGCGCCTTGGGCATAAGAGCCGAAAAGTATTATTTTTTCGGTATCGTAAGCCGTAGCGATCTTCAAACATAGTTTGTTAATTGTATCTAAAGATATCATATCAACTCACCGACCATCACAATCCTGCACTATTATTTTTTTCAAATCCATGTAATCAGTGTTAGCTCTTCTCGTCTTACTCTGTGGCTAAATCATTCTATATGTTCGCTGCCCGAATAATTCGGCGCCTCTTTTGTTATCAATATATCATGCGGATGAGACTCACCAACCGAAGCCGAAGTCACTCGCACGAATCTTGCCCTTGCGCGAAGTTCATCAATTGTTGGCGTACCGCAATAACCCATT
>MHYB01000070.1:0-1199 GCA_001824635.1 Planctomycetes bacterium GWF2_50_10 | reverse complement strand
AAAATCGCCCAGGATGCCGCGATAAGGAACCCTGCCCTCGACGCCTTCGGGCACAAGCTTTTCTTTCTGCCGCACTTCCTTTTGCCCATACCTGTCTGCCGAGCCTTTTACCATCGCGCCGATCGAACCCATTCCGCGATATTCCTTGAACTGCCTGCCCTTATAAATGACAAGCTGTCCGGGGCTTTCATAAAGTCCCGCAAAAAGTGAACCGAGCATAACGCACGATGCACCTGCCGCGATGGCCTTGGTAATATCGCCGCTGTGCCTTATACCGCCATCGGCAATTACAGGAACATTATTTTTGCTTGCCACTTTAACACAGTCCATGATCGCTGATATCTGCGGAACACCGACTCCGCTGATGATCCTCGTCGTGCATATCGCCCCAGGGCCAATACCGATCTTTATCGCATCGGCGCCTGCGTTGATCAAATCCCTTGCCGCATCACCGGTTGCGATGTTGCCTGCAACTACATCGATCTTGTATTCCTTTTTGATCCGTTTGACAGTATCGATAACATTTTGCGAATGCCCGTGAGCGGTATCGACTACTACCAGGTCTACTTCGGCCTCGATAAGTGCCGCGATCCTCTCATACTCGTGCACTCCAACAGCCGCACCTACCCGCAGCCTGCCGCGATTATCGCGTGCGGCATTTGGATATTGCTGGAACCGGTCGATATCCCGCATCGTTATAAGCCCAGCCAGCTCGCCGTTTTCATAAGTAAGCAGCAGCTTTTCGACCTTGTGCTTCTTGAGTATCTCCTGGGCCTCTTCGAGTTTAGTACCGGCAGGACCCACGACCAGATTATCTTTGGTCATCACATCGCCGACACGCACGCTTTCGTCTGTGAGAAATTTGAGGTCTCGCCGGGTAAGTATGCCCACAAGCTTGCGGCCAGTGAGTATCGGAACGCCGGAAACATTCTGTTCAAACATCAATTTCCGCGCCGCTTTGACCGGCTCATCCGGCGAAAGCGTTACCGGGTCAAGTATCACGCCGTTTTCAGACCGCTTTACCTTTGCAACCTCCCGCCTCTGCGCTTCCACCGAGAGATTCTTGTGAATTATCCCGATGCCGCCCTCCTGGGCCAGAGCTATCGCAAGAGCCGACTCAGTAACCGTATCCATCGCCGCCGAAACAAGCGGAATATTGATCCTTATATTATTGGTTATCCGGGTGGACGTGTTGGCCT
>MHYB01000069.1 GCA_001824635.1 Planctomycetes bacterium GWF2_50_10 | reverse complement strand
CTGTACCATCGTCTCCGGCCAGACTATCAGCTTCGCGCCAGTCTGCGCAGCAACTTCACTGTTCACCATCAACTCGGCAAACATTTCGTCCGATCTATCTCCCTGCTCCTTTACATCCTGTGGAACATTGGATTGCACCGCGGCCACCACAGGCCCAGGCTTCGTCACTTTTTCATACTCACCGAGTTTGTGATGACCATAAAACAACGCCAGCGCAACCGCCAATACAGGAATATCCGCCCAGATGAGTGTTCGACGAAAATTCTTCGTTGTAATAAAGTCAACCAGGATGCCGTTGACCATCGCTATCAAAAACGAAATACCAGCGGCGCCGAATATATCCGCGATTTGTATTATGGTGAGATTCTGATACTGGCTGTGCGAGAGGAACCGCCAGCCGAAACCCGTAAACAGCCAGCCCTGCAATGCTTCCGCTGTGACCCACAATACCGGCGCAACCACGACCAGCGGCCAGCGCCTTGCCCTTGCAAACCGCACCCCAAGCGCCAAACCCACCCAGAACACCGCCAGATACGCCGAAACCCCGATCTGACCAGCCGCCGTTACAAACCACAACCAATATAAATTACCCACCCAATACACAAAACCAACCAGCCCGGCAGCGATCGCCACCTTGAGTTTACCGGTTTGCGGCGAGCAGGCGAGCATAAAAGGCACCAGTGCCACCCATGCCAGAAATGACACATTCCACGGCGCAGATATAACGCTCAATAGTAAAGCAGATGCGAGGAATAAAAATACAGCTTTGTAGCTAGTTTTAGCTGCGAATTCTCGGTAATTTCTTGGATTTTCGCAACCTAAGTAATTTCCCTGCGACTTCTTCTGTACTGAAAATGGTTCCTGTTTGGGCATTAAGTTCTTTCGTGAACATATCTAAACGTGACTGCTCTTTTATTAAATCATCACTTGTTATGTTCGTTTTTACATATAAATCCCTAAGTTGTTCAGTTTGTTGAACCGACCATCTAGCCATAATAATACCCTTTCACTGGCCACGTAGAGGACCTAGTTTAGCCGCTTTCCTCAAATTTGTTAAATGTTTTTTTATGTCAACTGGGGTAAATGGGTTCTTCTCTCGTCCTAATCGAAGATTAACTTTTTCAGTGAACAACACTAGAAGTTCAGGTTCATTGCATAAATCCTCAGTGGAAATTTTATTTTCGTGATATATCCATTTTAACTCCATATCCATTTCCTTAGTCCATTTCTGTGGGACTTCCCCTTCAATGTCGTTCCCAGCTACTTCCAGTCTTTTTGTGGACTCATGGACATAATTACTTGATATTTCTATTCCCACATAGTTACGACCCAGTTTTGAAGCGACGACAGGAGTGGTTCCTGAGCCACTGAATGGGTCTAACACAGTATTGCCTTTATCAGAACTTACGCGTATTATTCTGGCCAGCAAACTTTCAGGCATTTGGCAAGGATGAAATTCGGTTCTTTCGTCAAATGTACCACAAATTCTCGGATATTCATTCCAAACATCATCAGGCAATTTTCCTAGAGGATTAGCCCGTTTATCCTTATACTTTTTTTGCCTATCAGATATGACACGCACAGCATCAGAATTGAATGTAAAATTATTATTATCTAGAACAAAATAAAATATATGTGTATGTGATCTAGCAAACTTGTTTTTCATTTGCTGACCGAAAGTATAGTGCCAAATGATCCAGTTTCGCATTTTTAGTTTAAGCTTTTGCGTGGCGATGATTTGTATCGAAGCTGCGTAGTCATCACCGATAGCTATGTAAAATGAGCCACCAGGTTTTAGTACCTTTTTACATGCCGTCATCCACTTTTCAGACCATTCGACATATTGTTCTCCCTTAACTTTATCCTGATATTTGTCATATTTGTAGCCTATATTAAAAGGCGGGTCGGCAAAAATCAGATCCGCGAAAGGCTCGCAGTCCTTAAGTACTTCGATACAATCGCCATGCGTAATTTGGTTTAGTTTTAGCTTCATAGAGCAAGATTTTACCCGCAGCGCCAAAGCTTGCAAGGAGATTTAAAATACCCTATTTAAATGTTCCATTAACGATGTTAAGCTATCACTAATCGTTCAATTTCAGACTTGGAGTATATGGATGCGTTTTGTATTTACCTTAATATTCTTGTTTTTTGCGCCGCTGGCCGTTTTTGCCCAGCCGCCCAGGGACCCTGCCCAAAGGGCCGCCTATTACTCGCACCTTTTCGACATGAATATCCCGGGCTGTGCATGGTTTCGTCGTGAGGCTATCCTGGCCTGCTCAAAAATTGATGCCAATGCCTGCAATTTAAAATTTATCCCGTATTCCCAGCTCTACTCTCTTTACGCCCCATCCTATATACCCGAAAAGCTTGACCCGAGCCTGGCTTATCGAATGCTCACAACGGATTTGCCCTCTATAGATATCGGATCACTGCCCGGCCCCAACATCCCTGCCGTTGACTTCAAACCCTTGATCATAGACTCCAAACTGCCGCGCGATTTTCTGGCATCTTACATTCCAGCCGACCAGCACGGGATATTCTTTCCTTCATTCAACTCCATGCGACTGATAACCGAATCCCTTGAAAGGCAAAGCGTACCGCTGCTGGCTCTATTTGGCCCCTCGCAGGACAATCACGCAAAAGCCCGCTGTGACCGCCAGCTTTGCCTTGAGATCGATACTTTTTCAAAAGTATTCGGCCCCCGCATTATCAAAACCATGGCCTTCACCGGCTCGGATTATTACCTGCGTACCGGCACGGATGTAGCGGTGCTGTTCCATACCGTAACGCCCGGGCCGCTGCGAAATATGATCATTTCGCGTCATGAAAATGCCACCAACGCCCGCCAGTTCACCGGCACCATTAACGGTGTCTTCTATGACGCTGCCGTTTCACCCGACCGATCTATCTGCTCCTATATGGCCGCCATGGGTAAAGTGCTGGTCGTTTCAAATTCCCTTGCCCAGCTTACAGCGATCATCGATGTTGCCAAACGAACCAGACCATCCCTGGCCCGCAGTGATGAGTACACTTTTTTCCGCCAGCGCTACCCGCTTGGCTCAGAGGACGAAAAGGCGTTTATAGTCGTGCCGCGCCAAGCCATGCTGCGCTTTGCAGGGGCAAAATGGCGCATCGGCGACGCCCGCCGCTCGCAACTCGCAGCCGTCATGGCAGATTACCAAGCCCGCCACATGTATATCCTCGCTTCCGGCTCCGTCAGAAGGAGCACTATCGACGCGAATATCCCGCTTTCTGGCAAATTACGGCTCACTGGCAATTCGGTCGCATCGGATAAATTCGGCGATCTGGAATTTATGACGCCGATAATCGAGCTTGATGTATCGTCTGTAACCAAAGCCGAAGCCGACGCATACAGTCAATACATCGATGATTTTAATAAAAAAATAGCACCATATATTGCCCCTTCCGCCATTAAAATCTCAACAGATGATTCCCACACCGATGTTGATATTACAATCGCATACCCCTTCAAATCCGCCCAGCTGCCCCAAAATCTTCTCGATATCATCCGCACCGGCGATGAATCCACGCAAGTGCAGCAAACCGAAAATTCACTGCGCCTCCGCACTACTGGCTGGGCTGTTGCAAAGTATATTCTCAAGCCCACCCCCGCCCATACCCTTGCCCGCAAGAGCCTGGATAACCTGTATATCCTTAATGAATGGAAGAGACTCCTGCCTCACCTCTCGCCGCTCGATGTACACGAAAAGCTATGGCACAATACGCTCGTATGCCCCGCAGGTGGAATGTACATTTACAATAGCCGGACACGCGAAATGGAATCAACCGCTGCAGGCTCGCTAGCAGCGCCTCGAGATATACAAACCTTTACAGGAGGCATCTTCGACGCAGGCCGTATCGAATTAAAGATCAATTTTGAACCAGCTGCTACCCGCGCACGGCTAATTATCAAACACCTCGATTGATCGTCATTTCAGCGGCGCAGGCCCGGTAGTTGTAAGCAGTTTTCCGGAAATAAAGTCTGTAAAGCCGATCTTAACCATGTATTCACTGGCAGGCAGATCCGCCGGCAGATCAAACTTCAGCCTGTAATAGCCCGACAGCATACTAACGCCCCAGTATCCTTTAAGCTTATCCGCCTGGACCTCCCACTGTGCTGTCATTGCGTCCTCGCTTGACCCTGCCAGATTCCAAAGCTGCACTGTCATATTTCCCGCTGCTTTTATCGCATCACCTTTTGTATCCCGCGGAATGATATACACCAGCAGTTCCTTAGCTCCATCCTTGCCGCGTGCATAAATGCCGGTCAATCTGTAAAGCTCTATTGCTTCTGGTCTATTCAGGTTGTCATACCTGAAATTGTCATTTACACCCGATAGGTTCTTGACCTGTTCTTTGAGCACAAGATTTTCCTTTTCCAGCGCAGCGGCCTTCTTTTTCAGTCCTTCGTTTTCAGTCCTGAATTCACTGTTCTGCTTTACGACATAACCGTATTCTTTGACATTAAAACAGCCGCCCATCGCCAGAACGCAGATTGCCATATTAAAGTAGCACAAGCGTCTCGCTTGTGTTCTTAGCCACGCCATGTTCAAAATTGCTCGCAGCATGATATTTCTCCTAAAACAAAAAAGGGCCGCAACCGCGACCCTCTTAATCTAAATCTAACACCAAAAATAGTAAAGGAGTATTTGAATTAGTCTTCTTCCTTAATGTCCTGCCGTACTATTTCAGGCGCCTTCTGGAGTACTTTGTCGCCAAGACCATAGTTAATCGATTCCTGGGCATCTAACCAAAGATTACGATCGCAGTCTTTTTCGATTTTCTCAAGAGTCTGGCGGGTATTGCCTGCCAGTATCTCATATAGGTTCTGCCTTATTCTAAGCATTTCCCTCGCCTCGATATCCAGGTCGCTCGCAGGTCCCGTGAGCACGCCCGAAATCAATGGCTGATGGAGAAGCACCCTGGCGTTTGGCAGCAGGAATCTCTTGCCCGCCGTGCCGCCGCTGAATAATACCGCACCCATGCTCGCCGCCTGGCCTATGCAGTACGTCGCGACATCACAGCGCAAAAATTTCATCGTGTCATATATCGCAAGACCCGCACTAACCGAACCGCCGGGCGAATTAATATAAAAATGAACATCCGCCTTGGCGTCCTCGTTGCTCAAAAACAGCATCTGGGCTATCACCAGGTTTGCGGTATCGTCATCCACGCCGCCGCCAAGGAATACTATCCTGTCCTTTAGCAGCCTTGAGTAGATATCATACGCCCGCTCACCTCTGCCGCTTTTTTCTATTACTATGGGAACCAGTTGATTCTGTGCCATATTTATTTTCTCTTCTCTGATTAAGTACCGATAAGTTTAATTCAATGGTTAATTATTTCTTGTCTTTATCTTTCTCTTTTTCTTCAGGCTCATGGAGCACTTCATCGATCAAGCCCCATGTAAGCGCCTGGTCGGCAGTAAGATACCTGTCTCGCTCCGTCTCGCTGGTTATCTGCTCTATTGATTTGCCGGTATGCTTGGCAAGTATTTCGGTGATCATCTTCTTTGCGCGGAGGATTTCCTCAGCCTGTATCTTGATATCTGCTGCTTGGCCGGTTATCCCGCCCCAAGGCTGGTGGAGCATCATTTTGGCATGTGGCAGGGAATAACGCTTGCCCTTCGTGCCCGCTGCCAGTATCACAGCCGCCCCGCTCTGTGCCGAGCCGATGCAATACGTCGCAACCGGTGAGCCGATAAACCGCATCGTATCGTATATCGCCATAGTATCATCAACATGCCCGCCGGGCGAATTGATATAAAGGCTGATCTCACTCGACCGCTTGAGATTATCAAGGTACAGCAGCTTCATTATCACCTGCGTAGCCATGGCATACGATATTTCGCCGACCATGAAAACAATACGATTATCCAGCAGCATATCGTCGATGCTCATCTCACGATACCGCTGGTAGGCCCCTTGTTGTTGTGCATGGGGTGACATATCCCTTACCATCTGCGCCTTACGATACTCCCGCATAGTCTATTCCTTTGTAGCTAACCTGCTATTTATAATACAATTGCCATTTTCTCGGACCTGATCCGATTGCGGCTTAGAAAGCTTCCTTATTATCGGAAAAATCCCGCCCCCAAATCTATAAATTCCAACCGCCACCGCAAAAATCCACCCTATACCCCCTGCCCAGCTTTGTCAAGCCGTCTTTACCGTTCAAACTTGAATCAATACGATTATGTCAACGTTATCGGACGTTGATCGACATCGCGATTTGCTCAATGCCCGACTGTTTCTTATATTATATTCTGGTACGGCTTGCTTTAGCGGGCCATACCTCATGCTTTGGTTAAGCATATTTGGGAGCAGTTCACGGGGGGGTACGTTTTGGTTCGGCCGCGTTCTCCATGTGGACAACGATCAACATGAAAATTGTCGCCGCTATCGGGATACTTTTGCTGATTCCATCTCTGCCAGCCATTTATTGGTGCGGGCAGCAGGAATCAAAACTGCTTCGTCAAAGCGAATTGTACAAGGCACAGTACAAGGCCGAAGCCGATGAATTCGCCGCCAGCATTGTCAAAATGCGCGACCCAGCACAGTTTGAAAAGCTCAGGCGTGATAATCCAGATGCCCTTGAGCGAATGAAAACCCAGCAGGCCCACAGGCTCTTGGCGGATATAGACGATCTTGCCTCAGGCGCAATGAATGCCCCCGCAAATGCGTCTTTTCTTTACGGCAGCAACTGGATCGAAGCCGTTGCAAAATACAAATCGCAGCAGCAGTACAATGACCTTATTTCGCTATTAGCATACGTTGCCGCCGGCATGGGCGCAGCCCTTACCGCGGCAGGACTTTTTGTATTGCTTGTAAAACTTATAGTTAAATTACTAAGCCTTCCCGCTATGATCATCAAAAAGCTGCGTTCTGCAAAGCCAGCGGCCGTTGCGCCCTCTTTGCCAGGCCAGGAGAAGTTCACTTATGTCCGCGGCGAAGTCGATCCCAAGCAGCAGACTATCGCCGTAGCATCTATACTCCAGGAGATCAACACTGCCATCAGCGCTCAGCGGGCATTCGTTGAGAACACCCTGAGGCAATTCACTGAAGAGTTTAAAGCCGCCCCCGCCGCTGCATCATCCAAAGATCAGGATGAAAAGATCAAAGCCATTGGAGCACAGCTCGATGAAATCGTACAGATCATAAAAGAAGCCTCTGAGCCATTCGATATTGAAGGATTTTCATCCAGGGTAGCCTCAGCTGTTTTGCCCGATATAACAAAAATAAATGCCTCGCTCGAACGCCTGCCCCAGTCGCTTGAGAAGATCGCCGTCGCGAACCAGGATGCTGTAAAAGAACAGTGCGCCCAGCTTTCACAGGCCGCCGGGGCAAATTTCCAGCAAACCGAGGCACTCTCGAAAACGGTTGATGATTTCGCCGCCCAGTTCAACGCGATCCGCGATTACGCGGCCTATCAGCAGCAGCGACTTGCCCGCCTTGAAGACGGTTACGACTGGAACATCATAAAACATTTCTGCATGCGCGTGGTACGCTGTATCGATAATCTCGACGCGCGCATCGCGGAACTTGACCATGTCGGCGTCAACACCGAGCATCTGCGGCATATTCGTGAAGAACTCACGTTCGTGCTCGAATCTAGCGGCGTTGAACCCTTTGGCGCTCGCGTCGGTTCGGAATACCGCGGCCAGGAAACACGCCTCCAGGTTCTTGATGAAAAGGAACCAACCGACGATCCTTCGCTCATCGGCAAGATCGCCCAGGTGCTTGAGCCAGGCTACCAATGCGTGCTTTCAACAGATAAGGTAAAGATCGTTCGGCCCGCTCAAGTGCGAATCTACGCACTGGCATCTAAGCAGGCCGACCAGCCACAGCAGCTAACTGAGATGGCAGGCTCCGTGAGTTAAAATAACGCAAAGCAGAATAGAAATAAAATTATGAAAATCGTTGGAATAGATCTTGGAACAACTTTTTCCGCCCTTGCCGCTCTTAACACGATCGGCAAGCCAGAGATAGTCCCTAATGCCGAAGGCGAACGAATCACGCCATCGGCTATATGCTTCGACGAAGATGACGCACAGATAATCCGTGTTGGCGTCGAAGCTATAAACTCACGGTACATAAACCCCGCCCGCTGCATTCGGTGGGTCAAGCGGAACATGGGCGACAGCGATTTCGGCGTAGATATCGATGGACACACATACAACGCAGCCGAACTTTCAAGCCTTATCCTTAAAAAACTAAAACAGGATGCCTCCGTTGACGGCCCCGTCAAAGACGTTGTGATCTCCGTGCCTGCGCATTTCGACGAGGTACGGCGAAAAGCCACAATGGATGCCGGCAAGCTCGCGGGCCTCAATGTAATCGGCATAGTCAATGAACCAGTCGCGGCGGCACTTTATTACGCCACCACCAGGCCAGTTTCGGGCAAAGTACTGGTTTACGATCTTGGCGGCGGAACCTTCGACGTCACGATCATGGAGGTATGCGGACAGGACATAAAGATCCTGTGCTCGCAAGGTGACCATGCCCTTGGCGGCGTGGATTTCGACAAGAAGATCATCGAGTTTTTTGAGAAAGCATATCTCGACAAATTCAAGACACCCTTGATAGATTCCCAGCAGATGCGCGCAAAATACGAAGATCAGGCCGAAGACGTAAAAAAGACCCTTTCACGCAGGCCAAGCGCAAAGACCATGCTTTATGGCCCAGGCGGCTCAATGGCCATCGAGATACAACGGCAGGACTTCGAGAAAGCGATCGCACCTCTGATCACGCGCACCGGCATGATGATTGAAGTCGCCCTGGAAGAAGCCTCGCTCAAGGCCGGCGATATCAGCAAAGTGCTGCTGGTAGGTGGCTCGACCCGCATCCCCCTTGTCACGGCCAAACTCAAAGAGATCTTTGGCGTCGAACCAGAAACGGCCGTCAACGTCGATGAAGCCGTGGCACTGGGTGCCGCTGTTCACGCCGGGCTATGCATGATGCGCAACAATCCAGCATCAGTACCAGCCGGTATTGCCGGCGGCCTGCGGTCTATCAAGCTCACAGATGTATGCAACCACAGTTATGGTACGATCTGTGCCAGAACAGACGACAAAACCGGCAAACGCTTTGCCCAGAACTATATCATACTCAAAAAGAACACTCCCCTGCCATGCGAACTAAGCAGGATTTTCTATACCGTTTCGGACAACCAGCGCCAGCTCGATATCACTATTACCCAGGGCGAGGATGCCGACCCAGACTACGTCAATGTCATAGCCACCGAGGTTTTCAAGCTGCCTCCCGGACGCGGAGCCAATCGCCCTGTAAAGGTCACCTACAGCTACGATGTCAACCAGCGCATGCACTGCGCCTTCGAAGATGTCGACTCAGGCTCTCGTCTGGATGTGGAACTTACACTGGACAAAGATGCCCAGGCCACCGCTTCCAAAAACGAAAATCTAGCCGCCCTCAATGTTCAGTAATATGTTCAATGATTTGTATAACCAAGTTTTCTTTTTATGGGTTTTCTTAACCCGTAACTCGCAACTCGTAACCCGCAACAGCCCCATCTCTAGCTAACCAACTTCTAAAAAGCAAGACCAACAAAGTCCTATAAAACCGCTCCATTCGCCTGTGATTTCAAACCGATCATCCCTGCTCACATTATAATCCAAAGGCATAGCTAAAAATTTTCCACACGCCAAAAAATTTTCAGCACATCTCTTTGGGCCATATCAACATTTTCTAATACGATTACATTTTTCCTACAGCTCGTCTCATGCCGTAAATACCTGTATTTAAAGGGCTTTTGGCAAGTCTCGAATTATTTTAAAAAATTTGCACAAAGTTTTATCCGAATTCGTAGCTTGATTAGCGATAGCAGTACTGAAATGAAATAGTTTATGAGGCTATATTGCTTGGAAATAGGCATTGATTATGGTATAATGCACATGTGTAAAGTGCTTCGGGGTTCCAACTTAAGAGGGTGACAAAGATGGATGAGATTATCTTTCAAGACAAGCTCAACGAATTAGTCAAGGAGATCGGTGATATCCCGGATCCGCAGCGAGCCAAACTGATCACGCTGGCAAAGCAGACTCAAAATTGCCATGAGCAGCTAAAGAAAAGCGTCGACAGCCTCCAGGAATCGTTGGATTATCTTCGTGTAAGTATTAAGTACCTGCTTTTCGACCTCGAGGCAACAAGGCGCGAAAACAAATATCTAAGAAAGATGCTCGAAGAGGCAAGCTAAGCTAAGCGAAAAACAAAATTAGAGTTCAAGGGCACCTTGGTTCAGGCCAATGTGCCCTTTTTTGTTGTAGTTTAAAGCTATTAAAGGGACTCTAGCCATCGGCTTCAAAAAAAACTTTATCGGACCCGCAAATAAATACACATTTGTGAACACAAAAGCGTATATTTCATAGAATGCAGCATAAGTAAGGGGCTGGTTTTGTCGATAAATTAAACGGCAATGTGTCTTCAAGCTTGTTCAATTAGGTTTTATTTACACTGAACTGGCTTGGACTGGTGGACATATATTTAAGAGTTAAAAGGCTTGCGGTTTGACCGCGGCCTTGGATTGTGTTAGATTGTAAACAGGCAATCTTAATAAAAGAGGGAACAAATGTTTGAACGATTCACAGATCGCGCCAGAAAAGTCATGGCCCTGGCCAACCAGGAAGCACAGCGATTTAATCATGAATATATAGGCACAGAGCACATACTCCTTGGCTTGGTAAAAGAAGGCAGCGGAGTTGGAGCTAATGTGCTCAAGAATCTCGATGTAGATATAAAAAAACTGCGTCTGGAAGTTGAAAAGCTCGTAAAGAGCGGGCCCGACATGGTGAGCATGGGCAAACTGCCCCAGACACCACGCGCCAAAAAAGTTATAGAGTACGCAATCGAAGAGGCAAGAGCCTTGAACCACAACTATGTGGGTACCGAGCATATCCTTCTTGGCCTCCTGCGAGAAACCGAGGGCATCGCCGCACAGGTATTGATGAACCTTGGGCTCAAGCTTGAGGATGTCAGGCAGGAAGTTCTCAATCTGCTTGGGGCCGGTGTGGATAGTTCATCTACAGGTCTGGGCATGAAAATGAACCCGCAGCAAAACGCAAATGCCGCAGGTGCAAAGGCCAAAACAAGTAAGACTCCCGCGCTCGACAGCTTCGGCAGGGACCTCACAGAACTTGCCATAAAAGGCGAGCTTGACCCGGTTATCGGCAGAAGCAACGAGATCGAGCGTCTCATCCAGATACTTTGCAGAAGAACAAAAAACAATCCCGTACTTCTTGGCGAAGCCGGCGTAGGCAAAACAGCCATAGTAGAAGGATTGGCCCAGAAAATTATCAACAAAGAAGTGCCGGAGATATTGAAAGACAAACGCATAGTCGTCCTCGACCTTGCAATGATGGTCGCAGGCACGAAATATCGCGGCCAGTTCGAGGAACGTATCAAAGCGGTTATCAACGAAGTCAAGCGTGCAACCAATGTCACGCTGTTCATTGACGAACTCCATACTTTGGTCGGCGCCGGCGGCGCTGAAGGCGCTATTGACGCCAGTAATGTGCTCAAGCCTGCTTTGGCCAGGGGCGAGGTGCAGTGCATCGGAGCGACTACACTTGACGAATACCGCAAGTACATCGAAAAGGACGGCGCGCTTGAAAGAAGGTTTCAGACCATCATAGTCGAGCCGCCTTCAAAAGAAGACACGCTCGATATACTCAAGGGCCTCAGGGACAGGTACGAGGCGCACCACAGGGTACGCTTCACCAACGAAGCTCTCTTCCAGGCAATTGAGCTTTCAACGAGATACATTTCTGGCAGATGCCTGCCGGATAAAGCCATTGACGTTATAGACGAGGCCGGTGCGCGTGTAAGACTCAAAAACATGACGCCTCCGCCGGATCTGCAGGAACTTGAAGAAAAGATAGAAAAACTTCAGGCAGAAAAAGATGAGGCCGTCCGGGCAGCCGATTATGAGCGAGCGGCAGCACTTCGCGATGAAGCCCAGCAGCTCATGGACGAAAAAGCCCAGAGGCAGCGCCAGTGGTATGAAGATAATAAGGAAACCTCCGGCGTCGTTGATGAGGAAGTCATCGCCGAGGTCGTCAGCAAGATAACAGGCGTACCGCTCACAAGACTTGAAAAAGCCGAAACACAGAGACTTCTCGAACTTGAAGCGGAACTTCACAAGCGGGTCGTTTCCCAGGATGAAGCCGTCACTGCCGTCGCAAAGGCCGTTCGCAGATCGCGAAGCGGCTTGAAAGACCCGAATCGTCCAATGGGCTCATTCATATTTCTTGGACCCAGCGGCGTCGGCAAGACCCTGCTCGCAAGAGCATTGGCCGAATTTATGTTCGGCGACGAAGATGCCCTCATTCAGATCGATATGTCCGAGTACATGGAAAAGCACAACGTTTCAAGACTCGTTGGCGCTCCTCCCGGATACGTCGGCTACGAAGAAGGCGGCCAGCTTACAGAACGTATCAGACGCCGTCCTTACGCGGTACTGCTGCTTGACGAAATCGAAAAAGCTCATCCGGATGTCTATAACATGCTTCTTCAGATCATGGAAGAAGGCAGGCTCACCGACAGTTTCGGCAGATATATCGATTTCAAGAACGTCGTGCTTATCATGACCAGCAATATCGGTGCCGAACTCATAAAGAACCAGTCTGGTTTCGGATTCGGCAAAAAGACCGCCGAGGCGAGCTATGATAAAATGAAGGAACTCCTCAACAAGGAAGTCGAGAGATACTTCAGGCCGGAGTTTATTAACAGGCTTGATGACACTATCGTGTTCAAGCCACTCACGAGGGTTGATTTGACGACTATCGTAGAATACGAATTGAACAAGGTATTCAAACGGCTGGTAGAACATGGTCTCAAGCTCGAGATCACCGACCCAGCCAAAGAGTTCCTTATTGAAAAGGGTTATAATCCTGAATTCGGTGCAAGACCGCTCCGCAGGGCTATCGAGCACTATCTTGAAGACCCAATGAGCGAAGCCCTCTTGCGAGGACAGTTCAAGGGTAAAAACGTTATAAAGATTGAGGTGCTTGACGAAGACCACATGAAGTTCGAAGGCTTCGAAGTCAAGGATGAAAAAGCTCAGCAGCCCGAGGCCGCCGGATCAAGACCGCAAGGCACATAGTGCCGATATAGTTCACAAAATAAAAAGCCTGGGTTTTTTACCCGGGCTTTTTTACAGTTATCTTGGACACTAAAGTAGCACAAGCGTCTCGCTTGTGTCTTCTCCTGTGGCACGGTCTAGCGCAGCTAGGCCGTGTAGTCCAACCCACGAATAACCACCGACACTGTCATCTCAGCACAGACAGGGATACAGCATAAAAAACCGTCGCGCAGCAACACCTCAAATTGCATTTTGTGCTCTGTAGAAAACCTTTTCTTATAGCCCTGTAAGGTGCGCCAGCTCTGTAACCAGGGGTGGAAACCCCTGGAACATGATCCTCAATAAACAAGAACCCCCGTAGAGGGTGACACTGAGAATGTTTTCTACAGAGTAGTTTTTTTGAAATCTCCAACTGACCGGGTCAGTTCGAGCTATTTCCCCGGCTTATTAGGAACCGAATAAGGGTTTGAAAACACTTCGCTGCGCTCGCGTATCTCCGCCTGGCTTTGCTGATGGGATAATGTCTCCCGGAACTTTTCCTCATCCCAGAAATGCACCTTGCCGTCAAGCGTCAGCACAACGGCTCCGTCTTCGAGAAGAAAAGAATTAAAATCGCGGCTGCTGTACACAACTATTGTATCAGGCCCCGCGTCGTAGCCGATCCATGGCGCACGGTATTGTATCGGGCCTAATCTGGCATTGGGCCGCAGACTTGGAATAACACTTTCGACCGTGTACTGACTTGGAAGTGACCCCATTTTAGAGCGGTAATCAAGGATAAACTTCCCAAGCTCACCCATGGCGATCATCGATTCACGCTTTGTTACGACGTCTTTGAAGTTGATCATCGTAAAAACAAAAAGCAATGTCAGAAAGCAGATGGTAAAGACATGGCGAACCAGTTTTCTTTGCACTCTATCCATCAAAACCCAAATAAAAGCAGTTATCGCGGCCGATTACCGGCACTAACGCGTCAAACCCGTTTTATCTTAACTATATTATCCTGCACCGCAAGCCTGCCCTCGGCAAAAAGCCGGATCGCTTCCGGGTACGCGATGCACTCCTGTTCAAAAACACGGGCCGCAAGCACATCAGCATCATCGGTGTCAAACACCGGACAGCATCGTTGGCTTATAATTGGGCCCCGGTCATATTCGTTTGTGCAGAAGTGGACAGTACATCCCGAAACCTTGCACCCCGCCTTGAGCACAGCTTCATGAACATGATGCCCCCACATCCCCTGTCCGCCAAAACTTGGCAGAAGTGCCGGATGGATGTTCATAACCCGATTAGTGTATTTTGCGGGTATATGCCACAGGCACAGAAAACCTGCCTGCACCACAAGCTCCACACCAGCTTCATCCAGCAGCAAAGCCAGATGCCGACTGAAGCCGTTTATATCCTCAAAATCCTTCTTTCGCACCACCTTCACTGAAAGACCAGCCGCCTTGGCCCTCGCCACTCCCAGCACATCCGATCGCGAGCTTATGACCAGTGACACCTGTGCGTTTATCGAGCCGGATTTTATATTTTCAAGCAGGTTCAGAAGTGTCCGTCCGCCCCCGCTCAAAAGCACGCCTATTCGAAGCGGCCTCTGATTCACCGGCTTAACCAGCATCTCTTCAACATCTTTTTTAAGATCAAGAGCTTTGTTAACAAGTGCGTCAGCCTTGGTATTAAGTTCTCGCCGAACGTGTTCCACCGTCCAGCTTTGAAATGAGCTTAGCAATTCAAGGCACGTCGTATAAAGATCAAGAAGCCCCGGACTTTTTACTTTGTAATCCCCGTTGAGTTGCCGAACCATCAGCTCGCTGTCGCTTTTGACCGCAACCCTTAAAGCACCCATCTCACGCGCGTGCTCAAGCCCCTTAACCAGGCCTGTATATTCGGCAACATTGTTCGTAGCCGAACCTATGAAAAATGCTTTGGCGATCAAAGGTTTGTTTGGAGGTGAGGCGATCACAAATGCAGCCGCGGCCGGCCCCGGATTACCCCGCGAGCCTCCGTCAGTGTAGACGGTCACAAGATCATGCACAATTACTGCTCCGAAGGAGGCAGTACGAGAATTCTCGTACAGTTTGGACAGCGGATAACCTCGTCCTTGGTCATAAGGGCGTTTGCGGTTTCAACCGTCAGTCCCATATAACATCCGCCGCAGGTATATTGCTGGCTTCTTGCGTCCTGCTGTTCCACCATCGCAAGCGCTTCGCCGTCATAAGTATCAGCAACACGTCTGAAAGTCGCAAGCGGCCCAGCATTTATGGTAGCTGCAACTTCATCCCACTGTGCCTGGATATTCTGAATATCCGCTTCATACTTAGCAGCCTGCTGCTCGGATTCTACTTTTACTTTTTCGAGTTTGGCGCTATGCTCTTCGATTTGCTGTTTGATCGTGAGCACTTCCGCCTGCTCCGATTCGACTGCCTTCAAAAGCTCAAGTATCTGCGTCTCAAGCTTGGAATTATCCGCCTTGGACGTATTGAGTTCCATCAGAATGGCGGCATATTCCTTATTATTCTTCGCGGTATTGAGTGCTGCCCTGTACTTGTTGATCGAGTCGTCGCGGGTTTTAAGCTCAAGTTCAAGCTTGTCGGCCTGCATTCTTGTGTGCTGGATCTCTTCCTGCTTTGCGCCAAGAGCGTTTTGAAGTGTGCGAATCTGGTTTTCCTGCATCAAAACACTTCGCTTGCACCTGGCAAGCTTAGACTTTGCCGTCCTAAGGCGATTTTCAACATCCTGAAGCTTTACCAACCCTGATAGTGTGGGTCCCATTCATGCTCCTTTACAGCCGGCCAAAAATTACGAATACCCCATTATGCAAATCGAATCCGAATCCGCAAGTAAATTTTAGACCTTGCAAAAGGGATATTGTTAAACCAGAAATTAAAATCTGCAATATACAGAAAATAAATGAAAAACGGGTATTTCAGTATCAGGTACTTTGCCTTATACTGCGGCCGTAAACCTTAAAGCGGAGCTTTCATGGTGCCCAGGCGCGTTTTTGCAGGATGTTTTGCCATTTTTTGCGTGTTCGTGATCGCGCCTCCGCCCTGTCCCGCCGAGATCACCGTTTGCCCTGACATAAATGTCCGCCAGATCGGCACACCCGTTCACGGCGTAAACTGGATCAGCAGCTATGTAGGCCAGGACAGGTTCGCCAACCCCAGCATCCTGACCGTTATGGGCCAGGATGGCGGTAATTTCTTCATACTTGAGATAGATCCCAACTCGGGAAGATTTCTCCAGTTCTTCCCCGATGCCAACAATTGCAGCTACCCAACCGCAAAATTCCTCAGCAAAACGACTAAGCTGTATATCGCATCAGCCTACGGCGGAGACTTATTCGTCTATGACCCCAACACCCGCAAACTCCAGTTCTGCGGCAACATCAACGGGGAACACGCGGCAATGCCCTGCGGCATGACCGAAGACGACCAAGGCCGGATATACATCGGCAGCTACCCCGGCGCCGATCTCACCAGCTATGATCCCGCAACAGGCAAATTCAACCATTTTGGCCGCATGGACGAATCTGACATGTACGCCTATCCTTATGCCAACAAGGACGGCAAGATCGCTGTTAAAATCAAAACCCTCAAGCCCCATGTAGTCATCGTAGATCCCAATTCGGGTGCAAAGTACACCGCTGGCCCTGTAATTGAAGCTGGAAGTGGAAGCCTCGACGTTTTAAAAGCACCCGACGGCTGGCTCTATATAAGATCAACCATGGGCAAATTCCGCCTCGAAGGATTTAATGCTGTCGAAGTCAACGACCTCCCCAGCCCCATCGAGCAACCTGCCCTGCCTGACGGTCAGCAGTTTGAAATAATTCACTCTTCCGACAAAACCAAGCGAATGCTGATAATAAGACCCGCACACGGAAAAACCAAAACATTCAATCTGCCCTACGAAACAACCGGCAGCCGCATAGCATACCTTTCCAAAGGCCCAGGTGATATGCTCTATGGCTCAAGCACTGTTCCCATGCGTTTTTTCAAGTACGATCCAAAGACGACAGAGCTTTTTGACCTGGGCACATGCTCTGGAACAACTGGCGAACTTTGCTCCACTGCCGTCATGGATTCCAAAATGTATTTATCCGCTAACAACGGCGCGTATTTTTCCGTTTATGATCCCGCCGTGCCCTATCGCTTCGGCAAGGATCCAAACGCCAATCCCAGGGACCTGGGCCGCATAGACCCCATCTCATGCAAGCCTCGTTCCACACTTGCCGGACCTATGCAAAAAATATGGGTCGCCTCGATCCCTGACTACGGCAAATATGGCGGGCCGCTTTCTTGCTTCGATCCCAAAACAGGCGAAAAGAAATCGTACCAGATGGGTGATACCAGTTGTTTCACTCTCGCAGAGATCGCCGAACACGGCTTGATCGCCATAGGTATGCACATCGAAGGCGGCATCGGCACTCAGCCCAAAGCCTCCTATGCCGCGATGTTGCTCTGGGATTACAAGAACGAAAAAACGGTATGGCAAGGTACACTCGAAAAAAATATCTTCGCCTACAACGCTTTACTGCGGGCGTCTAATGGTATTTTATACGGCACCGCTTTAGACAAAGAAAACTCCAGCACTTTATTCGCATTTGATCCAGCCGGAAAAAACTTCACAAGAAGGATCCGTCTTTCAGACGCAAAGGCCCTCGACCTCTCACTTATGCAAGGCCCCGACGGTAAGCTTTACGGCTTTACAGACAATTACCTCTACACAGCCGACCCCGTGAGCCTGGATTATAAAGTACTTTACACATCAAAAGGCCTATTCGAAGTACCCGGCCCCATCATAGACAAAGACATCTATTTCGCCTCAGGCCAAAAACTTATGGCCATAAGACTTTTCAAATAGCATTACCAAATGCTTTATCATGTGGTTTGCAGATTTTCTTTTTTTGAATTTGTTTGTGATTTGCTATTTGTTTCGAATTTCGTGCTTCGTGCTTCGTATTTGACTATATTTCGGCGTTATTTTATAACCTGTATGTTCAGCGTAAACTTGCGCAAATTCCGCTCCAAGAAAAAATATCTGAGCCGAATAATATATCCACATCAAAAGCACAACCAGCGACCCCGCCGCCCCATACGCCGATGTAACTGTGCTGCGGGCCAGGTAAAGCCCAAGTGCCCATTTGCCTACGACGAACAAAAATGATGCAAGCGCTCCGCCGGCCCACACCGGCGCCCAGCCCACCTTCGCGTCCGGCACAAACTTGTACAACAATGAAAAGACCACCAATATAAGTACAAATGATGTAACATGGTTGAGCATCGACCAAACCAAAGTTCCGCCTGGAAGCCAGTCGGAAAACCATGTGCCGATATAAGTAATAGTAGCCGTCACTGCCGCTGACGCGAACAAAAGCACTCCCACAATGAGCACGACTACAAATGCAAAAATATACGACAGCAAAAACCCAAACCACGTCCCCGCCGGCTTATGAGGCAAATTCCAGATCGCGTTCAAAGAATCCCTCAGTTGGACAAAAATGTTCGTCGCGCCATAAGCAAGCACGATAAAGCCCAGCACAGTTGCGATTATACCCGCACCAGGCCTGGCCGCGTTTTTAACGATTTCCTGGATTGTCTGCGCAGTTTTTGGCCCGACAATATCATGCAGCACCTTCGCCAGATGTCCCTGCGACGCAGCTTCGCCCAGAAAAAATGCGCATACCGCCACCGCTATTATAAACAGAGGGGCAATAGAAAAGATCGCATAATACGCAAGCGCCGCTCCATGTCGGGACGCACGATCGACTGAAAACTCTTTAAAAGTTTCTTTCGCGAGTTTAATAACAACAGAACCTGTCATATCATCCACTTATCCCAGCCATTTCAGAAGCCATCGGAACCCTAGGCACTTTAACGCTTTGTATAGACAGAAAATGGCCGAGCCTTTCGACCGTATCCATAAACGCATTGTAATCGGTCGGCTTGGTTATGTACAGGTTCGCCCCGCGCTCATAGCATCGCTGAACTTCCTGCGGATCATCCGTCGTCGTAAGAATAATAACAGGCATGTTTTTGAGATCCTTATCCTGCTTTATCTGCGTAAGAACCTCAACCCCGTCTACCTTCGGCATGCGTATATCAAGTAGCAGTACATAAGAAGCATTAGGCTGGCGCCTTACGCCTGCCGAGTTTCGCATGAACACAAAATCCAATATTTCCTGGCCATCTTTGAAATGGAGAATATCCGAATAAACGCATGATCGCCAAAGATTTTTTTTAACAAGTGCATAATGCCCGAAATCATCTTCAGCGATAAGTATTATTGTCTCGTCTGTCATTTTGCCTCTCCCACTATGATTCAGGCCCGCCAGCGATTAGACCCTCATACCACCATGCCGTTTAACGCGCCATGCAGTATACCCTTTCTTGCTCGTTTGCGAAACCCCAAACTTTACTGCCCCTGCTCTGCCGCGGGGAATGAAACAAAAAATCTGCTCCCCTTCCCCTGCTCCGATTCAACCCGCACCCTGCCGTTGTGCCGCTCTACTATTTGCTTTATTATATTAAGCCCAAGCCCGTCCCCCGCCGACTGATCAGGGTTAAGCCGGTGGAATATCTCAAATATTTTCCCCTGAAACTGCCTCGCTATTCCAATGCCGTTATCCTCCACGCAGTACTCCACCATGGAATCGCTTCGTTTTGATGAAATATGAATCCGCCCCGGCCTTCCGGGATCAAGGTATTTCAACGCATTGCTCAGAAGATTCTCAAATACCTGCGAAACCATTGTTGCGTCACCCATGCAATTATCCAGGTGCTCAGCCGTGACCTTTGCACCAGACTGGCTTATACCAAACTGCATACTTCGGATGATCTCGCCGACTATTTTATCCATATTTAAAGCTCGAATATCGATCTGCTGCCGGCTCAGCCGGGAGATTTTAAGCAACCCCGTAAGCAGCATGTCTATCTTTCCTGTGCTCGAGAGTATGAAATTCAACGTCTCCGGTATATCCGTGTCTATCATATTATGCAGCTCCGACCGAACAGCCGCTGGTATCTGCGGGTCGGATAACACCTGCCTCAACCGATCGCACGTCATATTAAGCTCACGGCTGAAACCCTGGATATTCACAAGCGCCGACCGAAGATCGTGAGAAGCAACATAAATTATAGACTCAAGTTCCTTATTCGCATTGGCCAGCTCACGATTGATCCGCTCACGTTCCACCCGCGCAGCCTTGGCCTGTGTTATATCCTTCACGATGGTGATCATGCATTTTTCGCCGCCCACATAGATCAATGCCGCGGAAATTACAGCATCCTTGACCGTGCCGTCCTTTGCACAAAACCGGGTCTCCATACCTACGACCTGCTCATTTGCCTCAAGGCCAGCCAGCATTTTGGCCCTGTCCTCTGGATTACACCAGATCCCCATGCTCAAAACATCATGCCCCACTGCCTCCTCTCTTGAGTAGCCCGTAAATGTCGTAAATCCTTCATTCACGTCTATGTAAACCCCCGAATCCACCGTGCTTATGCTTATCGATTCAGGACTGCGCCGAAACGCGGTCGCGAATGTGTTTTCGCTCTGGGCAAGATCGTCATGAGCCTTTTTAAGCCGCATAAGATATGAACTGACCAGCACATACAGCAGCAAAGACGTGACCGCCACAAAAACCAGCCCCTTCACACTCTGGAGCCAGGTAATGCTGTCCGGCTCTTGTATGAACATGTGGAGGAACTTATCCGATGCCAGAATATACACCCCCGCTACAACGGCATAAATAAGCACAAGCCGCCCCGCAGCCAAATGCACATTTTTAAAAAAATTCCGGCCGTTATTGTGATTTAGCGCCATCCCCTATTCACCCAAAGAACCCCTATCCAATTCCCAAGATAGCCTACTATACCCTCATAATATCTAAACGTCAACCGCAAGCAGACTTAGATCATTGCGACTCGCCTTCGGCTGATCGTAAAAAAGAAGGTCAAAATTTATCTTATTGCCCTCAAAATTTCGCAAAGACATTTTGTACCACTTTCAAGAATATTGCGTCTTTAATACATATATACCGCAAAGTTGGCAAGTCTGATCGAGCATACGCCCGCTCCGCGCATAAAGCCACGGATGCGGTTTTGGCGCCATTTGTTAAAGACTTGACTATCTTTCTCATGCCACGTCAGATCATAAACAACCAACCGCTTAAAATTATACTTATAAAAAGTAATCCCCGCCGCCAGCATCAAACAAATCACAACCCCACAAAGAATCTTACTTAACCTCCCAAACCCCGTAGGATGGGCAAGTACTCTTGGCCATGCTGATTCCTGAGCGCAGCCTGTGGGTGGGCAAAATTAATATTTTGCCCACCGATCCTCCTATTCACACTTTTCACACGTTTCACACCTTCACACATTGCCACTTTCCTTCTCCAATCTCTTTCGCACAAAATCCTTACAACGTTCCCGTATAACTTCCTGCAAAACTCTTTTCATAAGCGCCCTATGAACTTTAGTTGTAAAACCTGTCACATATCCCCACACATTT
>MHYB01000068.1:35244-38974 GCA_001824635.1 Planctomycetes bacterium GWF2_50_10 | reverse complement strand
CTTTTTTATTGGGGGCATTGCTATAAACAGGTACGGGTTCGACAACAATTTTTTTGGAGAACGTAAAATGGTCAGACTCTGTTTGTGGTTTATGCTCGAAAATGTGTGGGGATATGTGACAGGTTTTACAACTAGAGTTCATAGGGTGCTCATGAAAAAAGTTTTGCAGGAAGTGATACGGGAAAGATGTAAGGATTTTATGCGAAAGAGATTGGAGAAAGAAAGTGGGAATGTGTGAAGGTGTGAAAAGTGTAAATAGGAGGGTCGGTGGGCTAGTAATCAGCGCGTTTGGTCTGCGATTCTAATTTTGTGATTCAAAATAAAACGCAACACGGCCTAGCTGCGCTAGGCCGTGCCACGGGAGTATACTTTATTTGTTTGGGTCAGCTGGGGCGATGGGCTGGGGTGCGTGTTTTGGCTGATTGCCGGCGGGCTGGGGCTGACGAGGGGGGGTTGTGGCTAAAATGAGCAGTACTTTTTCCTGACTGGATGAGGGCAGTTTCTGTACCTTTTCGGCAAGATATTGTTGTTCCGCGGCTGAAAGGTCGGGGCGTGAAGCGATAGCCTTTAATACGTTTTCGGCGGAGCTGGAGGGCATTTTAATGGCGGTATCGATCTGGGTCATAATCGAGGTTCTATCCTGGTCCGGCATGCATTGAGGAGGCTGGGCAGGTGTTTGGTGTTGAGAGTCGTGTTTGGTGGAAGAAATCACGATACAGCCAGGCAAAACGGAGAAAAACAGTACTGTCAGAGCCGATAAAGCTAAGTTCTTCATTAATATGGTCTCCTAAATGTTTAATTATGGGCCTTCGTATATCAAAGATGCGACAGGATGCAAATTTGTTACAGGTTTTGAAAATTTTATTCACAAAAAGCCTGAATACCCGCCTGCGGGATGGCAAAGTGAGAAACACGGCCTAGCTACGCTAGACCGTGCCACGGGAATTGTAAATCTGCGCTAAACAACTCGGTAATTGTGGTCGATATAAGATTTATTGGACTAAAAAGGGCGAATCTTTTATATTGAGGTTCATATGCAGTGTCAGGCTTGTAAACAATCAGCGGCAACGATACATCTAACGGAGATAACCGAAGGTCAGCGGAGCGAGACGCACCTTTGCGAGGCTTGTGCGCAGAAGCAGGGTATATCAATGCAGACGCAGATACCGATCAATGAGCTACTAAGCTCGCTTTTGGCGGCCCAGCCGCAGATGCCGGCTGAAACGGCTCCGGCGCTGCCTTCGACAAGCTGTCCGGGGTGCGGATCGACGTTTGAGCAGTTCAAAAAGCAGAGCCTGCTGGGATGTCCGGAAGATTACAGCGTTTTTGAGAAGCAGCTTGAGCCAGTAATCAAAAAATCGCACGCCGGGCACGATACGCATTGCGGCAAGGTGCCGGCCAAGGCTCCGGACGAAGCCAAGAAGAGCACGGAGTTAATTCGCCTGAAACAGGAACTTGAACTGGCAGTAAAGGTCGAAGATTACGAGCTTGCGGCCAGGATACGCGACAGGATCAAACAACTTCAATGAGGCTAAACGACTTAAGTTCACATCCAAGTCAGTGGTTCGGCTCAGGGCCGTCGGCTGAGATCGTGATATCATCACGGGTACGGCTGGCACGCAACCTGGCGGGGTTTAAATTCCTTAGCACCTGTTCAAATGAGGATAAACTGGCGATCTCGGACCTGCTGCGAGAGGCGCTGCTTTCGATAGACGTGCCCCAGGAGCGGTCTTATTACAGCGTGGATACCGCGGCGGCATTAGACCGGGATTTTATGGTCGAACGGCATCTTATCAGCAGGCATCTTGCGCATGGTTCAGGCCCGCGCGGGGTAGTCATCGCAGGCCAGGAAGCGTTTACAGCCATGATAAATGAGGAAGATCATTTGCGGCTGCAGGTGATAAAAGGCGGCCTGCAAGTTCAGCAGTGCTGGCATGACATAAGTATGATCGACGATATGCTTGAGGAGAAGGTGGAATACGCGTTTAGTCCCAAATACGGGTATCTGACGGCGTGCCCGACGAATGTTGGGACGGGAATACGAGTTTCCGTGATGCTGCATCTGCCGGCGCTTAAGATGACCGGCCAGATCGAGAAGTTTTTCAACGCGACGCGCGATATGGATTTGGCTGTGCGCGGATTGTTCGGCGAAGGCACAGAAGCTATCGGAGATTTTTACCAGATATCGAACCAGGTAACGCTGGGGCTTTCGGAAATAGCCATCGTAAATGATTTTACTGATACGATCGTTCCCAAGATCGTCGAATATGAACTTGCGGCCCGCAATCAGCTTCTGGCCAAGGAAGCGAACGTGCTTAATGATAAGATATACCGGGCACTTGGGATATTAAAGAGTGCGTACATGATAAGCTCGCAGGAGGCGCTGGGGCTTTTGAGTCATCTGCGGATGGGTGTGAACATGAAAAGGCTTGAGGGCGTTTCGATACCCAAGATAAACGAGCTATTCCTGCTTACGCAGCCTGCACATCTTCAGCTTAATGAAGGCAGAGCACTTGACGCTACGACCCGTGATGAACTGCGAGCCAAAATACTGCGGCAGCATCTTAATTAGAAAAAGTTCCAAGTTCTAAATTCTAAGAGAAGAGTACGTTAGGAAATAATTTCTGCGGGTTCTTCGATTTCCTCTTTTGCGGCATCTTGATCATCTTTATTCCTGTCCCAAAGGTGTTTTCTAGTTTCGGCAACGATTACCGGCGTGAGTACCAGCAGCGAAACCAAATTCGGCAGAGCCATCAGGGCGTTTGCTATATCGGAAAACGTCCATACGATTTTGAGCGAGACGACCGAGCCGACCATGACGGCGGCAACCCAGAGCAGGCGATAATACAAAATTGCCCAGCTTCCGAGCAGGTATTCCACAGCTTTCTCGCCATAATATGACCAGCCGAGGATCGTAGAGAACACAAACGTGCAAAGCCCGACGGTTAAGACAACCGAGCCAACAACGGGCAGAGTACCAAATGCGGCGTTTGTAAGCATTGCGCCATTGTGCCCATCCTGCCACATACCCGAATTAACGACCACCAGGCCGGTCATTGCGCAAACGACGACGGTATCCCAGAATGTCCCTGTGCTGGAGACGAGGGCCTGCTTGACGGGATCGGGTGTCTGGGCAGCGGCGGCGACAATCGGGGCAGAGCCGAGGCCGGATTCGTTTGAAAAGAGTCCCCTTGCGATGCCGTATCGAGCGGCTTCTTTCATAGCGGCACCTGCAAAACCGCCCGCAGCCGCATGGCCGGTGAAAGCGGATTGGAATATCAACACAATAGTCTGGCCAAGCGTGTCATACTTCATTGCCAAAAGAACTGCGCAGCCGAGGATGTAGAATATCGCCATGAACGGCACAAGCACCTGGCATGTCTTTGCGATGGATTTTATTCCGCCCAGAATTACGAGGGCAGTTATGGCCGTCATCACACAGCCGGAAGCCCACAGGGGTATGCTACATGTTTGGTTAAGCAAAGTTGCGGCGGAATTTGCCTGGGCCATATTGCCGATGCCGAATGCCGCTATGGCTGTGAAAACGGCAAAGAGCACGGCGAGCCATTTGAGGCCCATGCCGCGTTCGATGGCATACATCGGGCCGCCTGCCATTGTACCGTTTTTGGTGGTAACGCGGTATTTTACGGCCAGGACAGCTTCGGAAAACTTGGTGGAAATGCCGAAAACGCCCGTTAGCCACATCCACAGCACCGCGCCGGGGCCGCCG
>MHYB01000068.1:34277-35196 GCA_001824635.1 Planctomycetes bacterium GWF2_50_10 | reverse complement strand
GCGGCAAGGGCGGTCATGAGTGCGCCGAACTGGCTTACATCGCCGGCACCTTCACGCTTAGTCGAAAACGACAGCCTGATCGCCTCGGGGATATATCGCTGCACGAAGCGCAGCCGAACGGTGAGGTAAAGATGCGTGCCGAATAATAAGATAAGCAGCGGCCAACCCCAGATAAAGTCGGCCACGCCGCCAAGAACGCTTTCAAACTGCTCCATCGATTCTCCGATCAAATATTTGCATTAATATAAGTATCGGCAGGTGAAGACGCAATTTCTGAATCCGGGAATAAAAAAAGGCCGGTTTTTGGCCGGCCATTAGGCGTTGGAGCTGATTAAAAATCTGTTTCGGTGATTATTTTGGCATCGGGCGGGGCGCCGGCTTCAAAAATATCCCTTGGGCCGGTTGCGGGGTATTCAAATTTGTTATCGAAATTTACCAGCTTTGAATTATCGCTGTATGTTATTGAAGAAGTTGCCCTTATGCGCCTGCTGGTTTTTTCCGCCATTACACTGGTATCAGAAAAGCCGCGGTCGCTTGTCCTAGTTATGCGGACGCGGATGGCGGGCTGGTTATCGTAGGTAGCCTGCTCGTATTTTACTTTGGCACCCTGGCCTTGCGCGTTTTCCAGCATGGATTCGAGCATGTCGCTGATCTCATATAATTTGAAATCGCGCTGGGGCTTTTTGGTGATCGTGACGAGGTTTTCTTTGGCCGAGTAGTATATCATCTGGCTGGGCTTGATAATCTGGATATTGCCCGAACCGAATTTCACGACCAGCATGCTTGGGGCACCGCAGTACCATACTTCGTGGAAATCGGCCATGACTTTTCGCATCCTTGCGGCAGGCGAGCCAAGCAATGGCCGGAACTTGCCGGTCATGCGGACCCACTGGGCACTGCTGGTGGCCCGCACCAACTC
>MHYB01000068.1:24275-34251 GCA_001824635.1 Planctomycetes bacterium GWF2_50_10 | reverse complement strand
AAATCCCGCCACTATGATTATCATAGCAGCCACGGCAATTCGCAATCCCCAGCCAGTGCCGATGACATGCCCTGGCGGCGGTGCGACTCGCGAATTGAATTTTTCCATAACAGGGGTAAGCATTCGCTTATCGGCCTGGGGGCTTACCTGCGCCCCAGCTTGCCTGATCAGCTCTTTTTCATTCTTAAAACCGTTCATCTTTCCACCTCTAAAAGCCTGGCACGCAATTTTTCCATGGCATATCTATACCTGCTCTTAACCGTATCGGTCGGCAGTTCAAGCTGCGTTGCTATCTGCCGCAAGCTCATATCCGTGCGAACATGCAGTAGCACAACTTCACGCTGTTCATCCGATAGCACGCTCATCGCGGCGCGTAGTTTCGTCGCCTGCTCATTGAAAATAATACCATCCAGGGCACCTTCGACCTGGGAGGCAGTTTCAGCAACAGCATCAATGCCGACCGTCTTTTTTATCAGACGATTCCTGTCCCTTGCGGCGTTGGCGGCGCACACACCCAGAAAACCTTTCAAATTCCGCCTCAGTTCAAAACTGCCGAGCTTATCAATAAATTTAGCGAACACCTCCTGCACGACATCCTCGGCCTCGGACGCATCGTGCAGTATTGAACCAGCTATTATCAATAGATTCTCTCTATATTTTTCATAGATACGCCGCAGCGCATCCGCATTGCCGCGTTTGCATTTGAACACAAGCAGCTTATCTTCCATGATGCTTCCTGTATTGAGCCGTTCCGACATTAAGACGATCCTGCCGACCTTGCGGGTCTAATAACGTGTGCATTGTTTTGGGTTATCCACAATTTTACCATATTCACGCGTTTAACACCTAATGTGTAATGCAAAAAGACCGTTTGCAATGCCCGTCAATGCCCTGAAAACATATTTTTTTGTACTGCTAACGCAATCCTTACAGTTAATTAACATGTTTTCCACAATCCGCGGCGGGGCTGTGCAAAACCTGTTCACAAAAATATTTTTTCGCGCCTAACTCACGCCAGTGCCGAACGATTTGTGATGTGGATAAGAATCTGAATAATTTGCCGTTGATAAAAACCGCTATTTGCAGAGAATGTACCTCATCAGGGTTGTTCAGCTTTGAGTACTTCCAGATAGGAAAACCAAGAGAATTATGCAGATTGTCACGGATGAGATTACTGCAATAAACGATGCTATTGCACACCAGATCGGAGCACAGAAGTTCCGTATCTGGTTTAAAAATAGCACAAGGATGACCTTTGCGGATGGTTACCTCAAGGTCGGCATACCCAATCTATTCATAGGTAACTGGATCGAAAGCCATTTCCTGGCCGAGATCACCGCAGCGGTGCAGAAGGTAAAGGGGCAGGCAGCTAAAGTCATCTTTAATCTCGATCCGGATTTGGCGGGCAACCAGCGCAAAGTGCAACTCGATTCGCAGGCGGCCTCGGTTGAAAAAACTTCTTCAGTTTCACCGGCCAAATCTGAAATGCCTGCTGCCCTGCCGGTGTTCAACAGCCGGCCTTTGAAGCTAATCCTCGATACATTCGTGGTTGGGCCAACAAACCAGCTTGCCTACAACGCCGCCAAAACAATTATTTCTGAAGAAAAAAGCCCGTTCAACCCGCTTTTCGTTCACGGCACATGCGGCATAGGGAAGACCCACCTGCTCCAGGGTATCTGTAATGAATGGATAAAAAACAAGCCCGGCACGCACTGGATCTATCTCAGCGCAGAAGAATTCACAAACCAGTATGTCCTGGCTATCAAGACCAAGAAGCTTGAGGCATTTCGCAAACGTTTCCGCGCTGCCGACCTGCTGGCCATCGACGATATTCATTTCCTGGCCAACAAGCTCTCGACGCAGGAAGAATTCCTCCATACTTTCAACAGCGTGGATATGGCAGGCAAGCAGATCGTGCTTGCTTCCGATGCGCATCCCAAAATGATCGGCCAGCTTTCGGATTCACTTGTTAACCGCTTCGTATCTGGCATGGTGGTAAAAGTCGAGTCGCCGGATTTCGCTACGCGATGCACGATCCTTCGCGCGCGGGCAAAAATGATGAATAAAGTGCTGCCGGATGCGGTAGTTGAATTCATAGCTCACAATCTCAAGACAAACGTGCGCGAACTTGAAGGCGCATTGCTTAAGCTTGTGGCATTTTCAGCGCTCGGAAATGAAAAAATATCGCTGGCCATGGCGCGCCAGGTACTTGAAGATCACATCTCGCGCACCGACCCCATTGTACACATCTCTGATATCGAAGCCGCTACCAGCACGTTTTTCGGAATTACCCCGGCAGACCTGCACAGTTCGAAAAAAGACCGCACTGTAACACTCGCAAGGGCGTTCAGTATGTTCCTTGCCCGCAAGCACACGAAGATGTCTTTCCCGGAGATCGGCCGTTTCATGGGCGGCAAGAATCACGCAACGGTGCTGCTTGCATGCAGAAAGATAAATGAATTGCTCGAAGCCAACAAGGACGTCAACTGGTCCGGCACCACCGGCAACCGCAACATCAAAGCCAAAACCATCCTGGCGAAGCTTGAAGAAAACATCAACAGCTAGGAAAGATTCCGTGCTTATGCGGTTCTATTTTACCGGCACTGGTGAAAGCTCGAACTGATCCATCAATTCAAAATTCAGTCCTAGCGAATCCGTCTCTTTCACACCGTACATCCGCAGCCGCACGCCGCTACTTAGCACATCGACGAGCACATAGTTAAAAACGCTTGCCCCGACAAATTGCGTTCCAGCCTGGCCGTTGCTGCCCGCACCAGTGGGATAGCCGAGTATTTCATAATAAGGTTTGTTGGCTTCGAAAGCGTCTTTGGCCTTTTGCGATGCTCCTGTGCCGGGATAACCGGGATTTATTGTCCCAAGCCCAGCACCCGCGCTGCATGTGTTGATCTGCCACACCCCGCCAACATTCTGCCTGGCATAAACATGTTCGTGCCCGCAGAAATACGCATCAACCCTGTACTCCTTGAGCAGGTTCCAGAATCTTCTGGTTGCATCGAGACTGCTGGTTTCGCCATTGATTGCATTGGCCGCGTTTGGAAGCGAGTTCTTTATATGTGCAACCGGCCACGCTGGGATGTGCCCGAAAACGAATATATGATTTACGCCCGCCGGCCGAGCCGTCTTGATGACGTTTTCGAGCCAGTCGATATGACGTACCCGGTACATATCTCCATAGAAAGCGGTGTCGATAACTATAAAGCGGCACCGGTTGTAATCGAAATAATACGACAGTCCCCTTTCATCTTCAGGCCCGTTTTGCGGGACATGGCTGCCGAAAAGCTGACGATAGACTTCCTGGGTTTTTTCTGTTTGGATCTCATGATTGCCGCACACCGGAACTATCGGGGCATGAAAATGAGATGTGACTATCTCCTGCCATTCCTGCATCGCCCGCATCGCCACCTGCGAATCGCTGCTGCCGTGTATCATGTCGCCGGTAACCACCGTAAATGCCGTATTGCTGTCACGAAACTGGATATCATCCATCACTCGCCACAGCACCTCCTTGTTGATCTGTGTGAACGTGCCTTGGCTGTCACCGGCAACAGCGAACGTAAACGGCTCCGCCTCGGTGTGCTTTGGGTAATTTGGGAACCCCAGCATGCCCTGGTACTGCAGCTGCCTGGGACAACCCGCAAGAAAGAGAATTGATATGCTTAGAACTGATATTGAAATGGTTTTGATTGTTTTCATGGAAGTATTTTTTACAACTTCCCGCGAAAGTCAATAAAAAACCATTGCAAAATTGTGCCTCATCGAATGTCAAACTGATCCATCAGCTCAAATTTCATCGGCGAATCATTTTGTTTGGCACCATACATACGCACCCGAATCTTCGCTGGGCTTACATCCACCATCACATAATTATAAATGCTGTCGCCGAAAAGATGGCTGGCCTTATCACTCGGAATATGCGGATCATCAGCGGCTGCCAGGCTCACGTTGTACGTCTTGGCCCCTGGGTGATTTGTTCTGCTTCTAATTGCCGCCGTGGCATCTTTGTAATCCTTGCGCATCATCGTCAGCGGCGCGCCGGCCCCGCCCGCTATCACCTGCCAAACTCCCGTGACCTTTGCCCTTGCATAAACATGCTCGTGCCCGCAAAAATACGCGCTTACCCCGTATGTCTTTAGTAATTCCCAGAACTTATCCGTACCTTCCATCCCGGCCTTTTCGCCATCTTCGCCGCCTTCTTTCGAGCCGCCGATCACAGGCCACGCTGGCACATGCCCGAATACAAGTATATGATTATTGCCCTGCTCACGCGCGGATTTCAATACTTTTTCAAGCCAATCTATATGCCGCACCTTACCCGAATCACCGTGAACATTGGTATCGAGCATAACGAACCTGCACCCCTTGAAATCGAAATAGTATGTCAGACCTTTTTCATCTTCAGGCCCGTTTTGCGGCACAGCGGTTCCGAAGAATTTCTTGTAAAGCTCCTGAGATTTTTTTGTCTTGGCATCGTGATTGCCGGGAATGGTAACAACAGCCCCGCTGTAATGCGTGCTAATTACATCCTGCCATTGGGCCATCGCCCGCGCCACCAGCCCCGAATCCAGGTATGAACCATGTATCAGATCGCCGACAAATACCGTAAACGCCGAATTGACCTGTTTCTGGATATTGTCCATGACAGGGCCAAGCACATCCTTATTGACCTGCTTATAATGCCCCCTGCTATCACCGGCCAATGCAAAAGTGAATGAATTTCCCACGCTGTTGCAATCAGGAAAATTCAGGACAGCCCTTTTTGCCACAGACTTACCCAAACCCTGTCCAGCCAAAACCAGTGGGAAAATCAAAACTACGCATGAAATTACTGCAAAACGCGGACTTAAATATTTTATCATGTATGCTATTCTTATCTGCATGACAAATGTTCAACATTTTATTAGCGCATTAAAAAGGTGGGATTGACCCACCTTACCGCTTTGCTCTTTTTACTTCAACCCGGCAACTACCTGCCGTGTCGTCGCGGATTGCCCGCCCTGTGCCGATTTGAAAGCGTCTGCCGCCTGCGAATTCTGAGTCTTGAAAAGCTCATTTCCCGCTATTATCTCGCGCAGAGCTTGGGATTTTGTCCTGGCCTCGCGCAGAAATCTCACCGCCCTTGCCCCAAGCACCCCGCCGAAAAGCCCCGCGATCCCGATGCCAAGCTCGATGAAATTATTCGCAGCAACCCAGACGTCAGGCCGCTTGCCACCATCCTCTGCTGCTTTGGCGGCAATTTCAAAGTTTTCTTCCTTGATCAAGTCCGAAACATTTTCCACATTTGGCACCTGCTTCGGCTCACCATAATACCGCACGAAATCACCGCTCTGAGCCGCGCTTAAATGCGTCAATTTCCGCAACTGCTCCGATGAATTCTCATTTACAGCGATCTCGGCAGCCGCTTGCGTGGTCTTCTCATGCAGCCACGCGTTTTGTTTTTGAATTTCACTCGGCTCGAATCTCAACCCCGCGCACCCACCCGCTAAAAACATCACACATACTAAAACAAGCTTTCTCATACTCCCCCTTTCAGAATATCTAACATATACTCGCTATAAAATTAATCGGCCATCCCGACCACGTCGGGATTCCTTACCTTTGACTTTTGCCTTTTGCCCTTTAACTTAATTTGTACTCTTACTCAATAGCTCAACAGACCTTAGCCGGTATTCATAGCCGACACACCTGTCATTAAGCGTGTCCATCTTCCCCTGCCAAGCCTTTTGTGATTCCAGCAGTAATCTCACATCATGTTGCAAAATATCGACCTGCCTCTGCAAATTCACCCAGCTCCCCAGTATCAGCGACGCCAGCAAAACAAGCTGCACAACAATCCCAAGATTAAGCTGCTTATTAAATCTCCACCCGCCTGTCATTTGCCACCTCCTGATCAAATCTCTCTCTGAATTTCTAAGAGCTTGGCTTCCAAAAACTCGTAACTCGCAACTCGTAACCCGCGACAACACCTATGAGCACGACTGTTTAATGAAATGAGCATCAATCCCGTCTTATCTTAGCTGCAGTCGGCACATGCGTATCCGCCGATCCGTCCGCATTATTATCAACCACTGCCGCCGCCCGCTCTCTTGCCCGCGCAAAAAGCTTTTGATAATAAAGGCTCTTGCGCCAGTACGCGTCGTTGCTCGTCAGTTCAGTTGCCGCGCTTGCATAAATGCTTGCTATCACCGCGTATGTCGAACACTGCCTCAGTTCCCACGAATCACCAAGCTGCTCATCTCTAAGCCCGAAATACTGCCTCAGCGCAATATACACCTCCCTCGCCTGCGGCCCAAGCGTAGCGATCCTGTACTGCACATCGCTGGCATTGCCAACCGCCACAGCCGCATCGCTCTCATCCGCCCGCAGCACCGAAACGCCGATCCTGTCGTTGGCCTCTACGCCGGTCACCTCGAAAACTCCCTCGATCCCCGCCGCCGCGCTGTTTATGTAAACAACATTCCCCGCCCCAACGCCCGAGGCTGTAAAATCCTCGCCGGTTTTGGTAAGGCTCGTGCCGCCCAGCACCGCCCCGCTCCCCCGCGCTATAACCTGCGAAGCCGGAAATAATTCCATAAACAATTTCGGCTCATATCTAAGCACATCCGCATCATTCGAATAATATTTCATTTCCCACCCCGCAATTAAAAGGGCACAGTTTCACCTGTGCCCCGATTACACTTTAGCCTAACTTGCCAAACCTCTTATCACGCCATGAGCGCCTTCGTTCCGCAGTTCCAGCGTGTATTCGCCGATAACTTCGCCTGCCTCGTAGTCGCCCGTGCTCGCCAGGGCTTTGAAGTGGAAGCTTCTGCCCGCAAGCGGCAATACGCTCAGCCGCGATGAATCCAGCAACAGCACCGCGTCTTGCGGTATCCATCTCGTGGTAATGATCTTGCACACGCCGAAATCGCTCTCGTATGTGCTCACCAGGTCGCGATACGTCGCATCCGCCGGCCCAAACGATCTAAGCCCGCTTACAAAGGCGTTGATCTTGCGCTTTTGCCCGCCGCCCACAACGATAAGATCGATATTGCCGTTGCTCGTTTCCCATATCTTTCGCAACGCGTAGTTCAGCTTCGCTTCATCCAGCGTTGTCCCTGTCGGAAAACCGCTGACTCCCGGCACAAACATATGGCTCGTCAGGCTCGCCAATATGCCCTTCATCGTCCTGCGAACCGTAGCCGATCCCTGCGCGTCACTGTCAACCTGCCCGCCGTTGATTACAGTGTTTTCAAGATCACGCAAAAGCTCGCGCAGCCTCTCCTGCTTCTGATAATCCATTTCATCTGCAAGTCCAAGCTGGCTCGCCGCGATGTCCGTGCCGCTCACTTCCACACTTGCCGTGAATATCTGTGTGAAGTTCCCCAGCCGAACCCTGTTTGTAAATCTCGCCGCAGGCCTGTCCGCGCCTTCCAGTGCCGCGTTGCCCAGGATATTTATAACCTGGTCATTGGCAAGATTCTCAGCCTCTGTCCCCGCATACCCGCGAACCACCGTAAGCGTATTGCCGCTAACATCCGTAACAAGCATCAGCTCCTTCGAGTTTGCCACCTGTATCTGGTCGCCCGCCCTGAACCTGTTGCCATTGTCAACATCGAACTGCGTGTCAACATCCGGATCCGTGAATGACAGATCATTGATCGCGTCCTTGTTCGGCAAAAGCTCATCTTCGAGCCATTCATGATGCGTACTGCTCGCCGACCGCATCGGTTCGCCAAGCGCATCCAATAGCGGCGTCTCATAAGGAGAAATTATCCCAACCAGATCCGCCACATCCTCCGCCAACTCCGGCAGATTCACCCCCGCGCTGTACGTTGCTTTACCTGTAAATGCCATAATTCAACCCTCCCTTAAAATATTTCTTTATTTTGTAATTTGCACTATTTGCACTTTGCACATTCTCTTCTTTTCTAAGCACTACGTACTAAGCACTAAGCACTTCTGTTCCTTCTCAATCTCAAATACTCCATCATCGCCGCCCCTCGCCCGCCCTTGGCAGCGCACTTTGCCGCTTTCTCGATCGCGGCCGCCGAACCATGTACTCTGGGTTTTACCCCTGCCGTCCTGCCCGCGTATGCAGGCGAACTCTCAAACAAATACCCCTTCTCCTTCTTCAAATTTTCCACAGCTTTTTCAATATCGCCGTCCGCGCCTATCCTGCTCTTTGCAAGCAGCATCGCAGCCTCCATATCGATTGCCCCAGCCTTAGCCAGCCTTCCCAGCAGTTTATTTTCCACCTCAAGCTCGCCCGCCTTTCTGCTCATATCCTCTTTAGCGTTCTTCTGCGCCTCCAGTTCCCCCTCAAGCTCCGCCGCCTTCTTCTCCGCGAGCTGCGCCCTCCGCCGATACCTTATCGATTCCGCGACCGACACCTGCCTCTCCTGCTCTCCTGCCTCCAGTTCTTCATCCACCGCCATAACTCTTGCCTCCGTATTTTGTTTTTAATTTTGTATTATTCTTTTTTAATTTGCTTCGAGCTTCGAGCTTAGTGCTTAATTTTTTAACTTTTATTTTTTTTCTTTGAATTATCTCTCATACCCCAGCTCTCTCAATATCACATCCCCATCAACCCCCAGTTCCTTCTTGATCCTCGCCTCCTCCAGCTTCTCCAGCAGATTCTCCGGCAGCGGACTGGGCCATATTATCTCCACATCTCTCTCCACATCATTCGTAGCGTAAACGCCCGCCTTATCCAGCATCTCCAGCACCATCCTGCATATCTGCTTTATCCCCCTGCCGTAAGTAACCCACTTCCTTTCAGTTTTCGATAAGGTCCCCTGCATCGCAAGTTTCAGTGCCACCGCGCTTGTCAAATTCCCCAGCTTGCTCTTTAGCACCCCTGCAACAATCGGAGTCACGCCGCTGGCCTTATCGATCGCCTCCCGCACTTCCGTTATATGCATATCCTCGCTCGGCGCCGAGGCATCCCCCCCGAATGCCTCTATGCTCGCCTCCATATTATCCGTACACCACATCCGCCCCGGCGAAACAGGCCTCTTCTCCACCCCGTCAAGCCCCTTCACCAGGTACATCTTAAAACTCTGCAGCGTGATCCTGTTGGCTCTGTCACTAAGCCGCGTATTAAGCTCATCCTGCATCGGAACAAGCTGCTCAACCTCACTTATCCCCTCGTAATAATAAGGCTGGGCCAGGTTCTGGATATGCACCACCGGCACAAACCCCCACGGCATCTCCCCCTCTGCCGCAAGCTCCTCCCCCTCGTACCGCTGCCATGCCCCCGGCCCAACAATTTCCACAACCCGCGCCACCTTCCTCGCGGCGCTGCCCCCTTCCGCCGACGTCACTTCATTCTTAGCCACCAAAAAATTCTGCACATAATATCGAATCTTCCTGTAATCATTTTCCTCCAGGATCGGCAGTGCCCGACTTGCCTCGATCAGTTCAAGCGAGATTTCACTCGCTGCTTCAATACCTGCCTGCTTCGATGTGTTTTTGGAAGTGTTTGAGACATGATTTAAAAGATTCTCACCCGCCCTGACCACACAGTCGACAAACCCGTAAACGCTCCCCAGCACCGCCATATCCTGGAAGAATCCGATAGCGCCGTTTACCTCGAACAGTGCCTTTAGTATCTCATTGATTTCTGCACGTCTCGGCTCCGGCGCCTTTGATGCTATCACTATTTCTTTTCCAAACAAAAAATCCCCCAGCGCATTCACCCGCCAGCAAATATCATTCTCTATTACAACTTCTTTGCGTCTGCCATCCCCACAGTTCCTGCCCGCAAAACTTCCCCCCCACGACCAGTACTGTACCCCCGTTATCCTGCTCGGCAAGCCGCACTCCTGCGCCTGCGCATAAAGCCTGCAAGAATCGCTAGCCTCCGCACTCATCCCAAGCTCATTTAAAGGCTCCGTCGGATTAGCGTAATAATCCCACAGCTTCCCAAAATGGTTCTCCACATCACTAGCCTTCTCGCTCACCAGCCACTTGATAA
>MHYB01000068.1:23676-24242 GCA_001824635.1 Planctomycetes bacterium GWF2_50_10 | reverse complement strand
TCAAATCAAATCCCATACCCGCTCCTCTCTTGCACTCTTTCACTTTGTACTTCTTCTATTCCTATTCCTATCCGCTATTCCTAATCTTCATCTCTCCACCCTTACCCCAACTTGCACCCAACCCCCTATCAACGCGCAAGCTTTCAGCCTCCTCACTTCACAACTCTTGTATTTAGAAGAAGATAAAATTTTTCAAAATTATTATTTTTCTCAAAAATCGCTTGCGCAACCGCACCTAACCCCAGCATTTTATTTTTTCTTGACTATGTGATTGCAAAATGATGGTATCGTGATGGTTTTTAAAAACTGTCACAGATGGCACTTTGTATTCGTAATAATGAACCGTAAGACTGTAGACTGTAGTAGTAGTAGAAGTTTGCTGATGCTAAAGAAGTGACTTGTCATCCTCGCGCAGGCGGGGATCAAAGAAATAAAATCGCGTCGCGCAGCGACTCCGCAATTTTTATTTTTACCTTTTATTTGACCTGATGGAAAGAAAACAATTCCTACTGCGAATAGACCCGAAGTTGTGGGCAGACCTTGAAAAATGGGCCGCCGACGAACTC
>MHYB01000068.1:23438-23624 GCA_001824635.1 Planctomycetes bacterium GWF2_50_10 | reverse complement strand
GTAAATCTAAATCCCCTCCGTCCGACCCATCACATTGATTTTTTAAACCCACAACACGCAACCCCTAACGCGCAACAACTATTTTCCCAACCGATAATTCCGAAAGTACAGCCCCATATCCACCAACACCATCACCCCATTTAAAATGTAAAGGTAAATCACCGCATCCATGGTATAGATGATCTT
>MHYB01000068.1:22073-23429 GCA_001824635.1 Planctomycetes bacterium GWF2_50_10 | reverse complement strand
GCCCGCCACATACCCAGCAAGCACGATAGCTAAAAAAACTACGCTCTTGCCCGCGTTCTTGCGCGATTTATAAGATTTATAAATCGAGAACGGCCACGCCGCGCCAAAGCAAAGCAGCATCAATATTTCAAATGGGCTAAACGCATGCATCATTACGCCTGTGCCCCAAGTGCCTTAGTCCTTTCAAGCACGATCTCGTGCGCGACAGCATAGTACTCCTCAAGATTGCTCCAGTCAAAGTGCTCGCAAGAACTTTCCACCTTGTTTCGCATCGCTATGCGGTCTCGTCTTTCAAGCCGCAGGAAATTAAACATCCAATTGGCAAGCTCATCCGCCGCCGCCTCGTAGCTCGTAGACCTCCGCTTGATAACCGAAAGCCCGCGATCCTCATGATCCGGCAGATTATCCAGCACATAAGTGCCGAAACCCGCCAGATCGCTGGTCACCGCCGGTATTCCGCGTGCAAGACACTCCATCGGCGTATATCCCCAAGGCTCATACGCGCTTGGGAAAACTCCCATATGGCAGCCGCGCACAAACTGATCATAATCCATTCCAAAAAGCGGATCGGTCGATGTAATGAAATCTGGATGATAAACCACCTTCACCGGGTCCGTCGGCAGATTGAAAAGCTGCCTCTGCCGCAGTTGCACAAGTATCTCGTCGGTCGAATCATTTAGCAGATCATGCGTTATGATCGTCGGCGGCCGCTTCGCACGCCATTCATGCATAAGCCTTCGCAGCCTCAGTCTCCAATAATCGTCTATAAGCTCTTCATAAGGCACATTCTTGCCCATAGTCGTATTGATAAAAAGCCTGGCCCCGAACTGATCCTTAATATGCTCGCAGTTGCGCTGTATCTCCTGCATCATCGCCCGGCTTCGCAGCACATCGGCGTTGATCGATCTGAACGGCCGCTTTGTTACGAAAAAGAAAATTACAGTCTTGTCACTCTTGGCATCTTTCATTTTCTGATTGAGCTTCGCAAGCGAATCAATGGTAAGGTTGAATCCCTTGTTGATGTATTCAAACCGCCCCGACGTAAAGAAATAAACCGTCTTATCCAGGTCGAACGTGTAACTCGGGAAAAAGTGCCCGATCACAAACTGGTTTATCTGCTCTTTGTAAATGCGGTGCAGATTCTGAAATTCATGCATTGCCACAAACCGCTCGATATTCAAACCGTTGGGCAGCAGCAGATCGGGCTTTCGTCCCAGCAAATACTCGCATTCAAATGCGGTTATCCTGCTCACAGTCGTAAACACATGACACCCATGCGCCGCAGCCCGCTCTATACACACCTGCGATTCAATATTATACCGCTTAGCGTCCTCCTCCCATTTCACGAACGGCACA
>MHYB01000068.1:262-22016 GCA_001824635.1 Planctomycetes bacterium GWF2_50_10 | reverse complement strand
GCCGCAGTTCTGGTATGCAAACGCCCGCCATCCACTCGTGGAAATGCGCGACTATAGGCTGCCCTGCCGTTATCGCCGAAAGCTGCCTGAAAAAGTGTTCTACCGCAAACCCGAACGCCGTCACCAGGTTCAAAAGCGAATCGTCGCTCATCGCGATATGATGATGTTCCCAAAGGTAATATTTTATCTCACCGAGCCGATTGAATACGCTTGTCGGATTAAACAATATCGCCTGCGGCCGACCTGATATGAGCCAGTATCCAAAATGCGCTTCTATCCCCATTCGCTCCAGCGAGCCGATCACCTGCGCGAATATCCCAGTCGGCTCGGTCTCTTCAAATTCCTGCGGCGAAATCTCCGGGTTATAAGGCCCCACAAGACAGTAATTATGCCCATACCGCTTCACCGCAGCCGGCGCCTTTGAGCGCAGTACTGTATATATACCCCCAACCTGCTGACACACTTCCCAGGCGACCTCTATGACCAGCGGCCCAGAAGTCATCTTGCCATTATCTCCCTCCCGGTGCTCGTAAACTTCCCTGCTTGCGTTCATGCCGGTTCCTTGTACAAATCAATTTGCTGCTCAACTGCAAAAAATATAACTTCAGGATACCAATTTCAGGCCTACTGACAATCAAATTTGACCCCCAAGTTGTTCAACCTTTCAACATGCCCGAACCAGTTATGATAGCCAAGCTTTTATCGGCCCGAATCGAAAATAATTTTCATCATCAAGACTAAAACATCAGATTTGCAGCCTGATTTTTGGGAGCAAAATGGATATTTCCCAGTACTCTTCAAACTGAATTTTTGGGGGGGTCTGGGGGTGGTTCGAGGGTGGTCTGGCGGTGGTTTGGGGTAAAAATTCAGACAAAATTGGCGAAAATCCATCCCAACGGGAGAGGAAAAATTCTCGCCCCAACAATTCGTGAATTGCGATTGCTAATACGCAAAAAAAGTTTGTAGTTTGTAGGATGGGCAAGTACTCTTGCCCATGCTGAATCTTCAAATAACCACCACTGCTCCGCATGGGCAAAATTCTTTTGTGCGTCTACCAATAGCCATATCTTTTAAGCACACACAGCATTTGTGCCAACGAGGAATTATTGACCAAAGAATTTCGCCATCCTACAAAGCTTTGGGCTTTTCCTGGTCTGGATCTGTTTTATACACAGGCAAGGATGTTACTATGAAGTTCTTGCATTTCCAGAGTGAGCAAGCAGAAAAATATGTAATCAGAATCAGCGGCCCCCAAAAGCTCCAAACATAATGGCAAATCAATCCGGATATTGCTAAAAAAATAAGAGATAAAATTATCAGGGATATCAACCAGGCAGATAAGTTTTTAAAATTTTCTATGACTTCTTTGGATTGCTTAGAGAATGCTAAAACAAGGTATGGAGACAGGATCATTTCTTGCAAACGTGTTTTTCTTTGGGATTTTAGGTCTTCACTGGGTGGCTTGTTGTTTGTGTTATCTGATCGATTAATATTATGGTTGATGTAGGCATTGCTAAATGCAACCCAATTTCTCTGATGATAACTTTGTATCATATCTTTGCTTTTGGTTTCGGGCAAGTTATACAGGTATTCGCTTATTTTTTCACGAGCATTATTGATTGCCTCCACTCGAAATAAAAGGAAAACGCCTATAAAAGCAAATGCCGCTGCCAAAACTTGGGCTGTGGTTGAATAAACATAATATAGTGTTGTTGGATCACATACCATTGCCATATTCGGATCAACTGCCATAAATAAATCCCCTAAAAAATATGGTTATTTGTATAACCCAAAACACAATATCACGCAGTTCTTCAGCCCGAGCCGTAATTTTGGAATTTTATGTTCTCTTATAAATTTTGTGCTCTTGCACTTGACTTAGCCACTTAGAACTTTGAACATCGTTCTTAATCTATTCCTAAACGCTCTTCCTATCCGCTAGTCCTTAATTCCCAAATCTTCTTTTGTAAGTATACTCTCAAACGCAAACCCCGCCGCCGAGATGTTTTCGCCGGCGCCTTGTTTGCGGTCTATCACCGCCACTATCTTCTTAACTTTCGCGCCGGCTTCGGTGATAATCTTGGCAGCCTCGAGTACCTGGCCGCCTGTGGTTGCGATATCTTCGACAAGCAGCACAACATCGCCGGCGTTGAGGACGCCTTCGACCATCTTGCTGGTGCCGTAATCTTTTTTACTGTTGCGAACGATGATCCAGTTCTTGGAGCACTCCATGGCTGTAGCCGCCGCAAGCGCGACGCCGCCAAGCTCCGCGCCGGCTATAAGGGTAACATCGGCCGTGGCGTGTTTGGCGAATTCCTGGCCAAGTGCTTTCAATATTTCCGGCTTGGTCTCAAAGAGGTACTTATCCATATAATATTTGCTGCGCTTGCCGCTGCGTAATACAAAATCGCCCTCGAGGTAAGATGCCTCCTTGACTTTCTGGGCTAATTCCTGCTTGGTCATGTTCTTTCCTTAATAAAAGCGGCCATTATACCGCCCTGAACCTCCCCTGGCTACCCCCTTGCAACACAACATTTTATCTGCTAACCTTGCCTCGAGGGACAACATGGATTCATCTAAACCAAATATTTTTAGCCGCATAATGGCTCGGCTGGCCTGCCGAAGCGCCAGCGTGATCATTTTCGCGGCACTGGGATGTACAATCCTGGTAAAGAGTTACAGCGCGATACGTTTTGGCATACCGGCGAATTTGCCGTCACTTATCATTAACGACCTGGCTGTCCTTATCGGCTTGGAACTGGCCATTTCGCTGGCTTACCGCAAATTTCCTTCAAAATTCACGCTGCGTCTTACGCTTTTAATTGCAGCGTGCATTTGCACTTACGCCCTCTTCAACGCGGGCTACCTCATCGCCACGGGGACACAGATCCTGCCAGCCGTGATCTGGCCGCTAATCCGCGACCCGCTAAACACCGGTGCCATTGTGGGTACACACCTTTTGTTTAGACCGATCGAAGCCGTCCTGCTGCTATCTCCAGCCGCCTGCGCGCTGGCTATGTTTATATCCTGGCTGATCCAGGCCCAAACTCCCGTCATACGTTCACGAACCATCAAATTCAAATCCGGCTTTTTTGCCATCTTTGCGGCGATGGCCGGCCTGCAATATATACTCATACCGCCTAATCCCGCCTCAGCCGTTTACCAGCTCGCGTTCAACTGTCATGTAAAAGCTGTGTTCTCGATCTCGGCAGACCTTGTTTCGGCGTTTAAACCCCGCACATTCAAACCCCCTATCCCCTACGCCCACCAGATCAACATAAAACGATCCGCCGATCTCAAGACAAAACCCAATGTTATCCTGATCATTCTCGAAGGAGTTCAGTACCAAAAAACCAGTCTCGCCGGCGATGCCTGCGATCTCACGCCAAATCTTGATGCCCTTGCTCGCACCGGCATTCACTTTGCAAACGCCCGCACAGTCGTTACCCACACCAGCAAATCCGTCTTCGCCATGCACACAGGCAGGTATTCTTCCGTCTCGCAGGACCTTGTTGAAGCAGTGCCCTCACACGCTCCCTACGCATCGCTGGCGACCATTCACAAATCGCTTTTCAATTCACGAACGGCATTTTTCCAATCCGCCAAAGGCAACTTCGAAGCCCGCCCGGCGCTGGCTCATAATCTCGGATTTGAAAAATTCTTCTCCCGCGACAAGCTCGACCCCAACACCTACCTCGGCTATCTCAGCGCCGACGAATTCGCTTTGCTCGATCCTATTTCGGATTGGCTCAGAGCCGACAAACGACCATTCATGCTGACTGTCCTGTGCTCTGTAACACATGACCCATACGAAATTCCCGCGTCATTTTGCCCAACTTACCCACAGACCATCGATCGTTATAAACGCACAATACAGTACACGGACGCGTTTATAGCGGCTTTCGTGCAAATGCTTGAAAATCTGAATTTACGCGAAAACACGATCTTGTGTATAGTGGGTGATCATGGCGAAGCATTCGGCGAACATGATGCATTCGCCCACGACCGTCTGGCGTTTGAAGAAGTGCTCAGAATTGTATGGGTGATTAATTCGCCGCTGGTGAACCATGCCAGGATCGAAACACCCGCAAGCTCTATCGACCTAACGCCCACGCTGCTGGGGCTTATGGGTTGCGAAGTTCCATCGGCCAGCTTCGATGGCCAGAACATTTTATCCCTGCTCAAAACAGACCGTAAATGCTTCTTCTCAGGCTGGATACTCAACGGCCCCGCAGGCTACGTCACCGCAGAAAGAAAAAAAGTAATCGACCCCATTACAAAGATCGCTGTGGAATTTGACCTCGCGTCCGATCCCGGTGAGATCGCACCGATATTGCTCGATAAGAATGAATCTCAAAAAATCTTTGATGAAGTAAACGCGTGGCAGCGTTCGACTTGGCTCACCTCACCGCGAAACAAAACCGGCCAGGTGACGCTTTATGATGATTGGATAGTGAGGTATGCACCGCGAAATGCCGCGGCTTCTTTGATTGGCAAAAACACGCGGAAATTGGCCGCGAAAAAGTAACTGGATCTTTTCCGGCCCGTCTCGGCGGTGAAGGGCCGACATGCTCAAGACCCGGTTGGAACCGGCACGACCTATATATAACAAAATACCTCATGAAATCCCCCGGAAAACATCTGCAAAGTTGGCAAGTTTTTAAGAGCATTTAAAAACCGTTTTTCTCAAGTACATTCAATTCTCAAATCCACCTGAGAAAACCGGTTTAACTATCTTCCCTTTGCATCTCGGCGGGCCTCTTCCCCCGTCGCAAGAGCCCGGCCAAGACTTGACCGCCTTTTTGATTAACCTGCGTAACATTTTAAATCCCCCCACAAACTACTTACAATTAAAACATAACAAACAAATACAGCTGGGCCAAACAAGTTTTCCGTAGCGTATCGGTGGCCCACAGCACCCCTCAACCGCAAAAATCATGTTATCAATGTTTGTGTTCACGTTTATTACCCCCGATTTCTAACCGATGCGTAAGTAATACTGTACCACAAACCCTCCCGCCATCCAAGAATTTGTTAAGCATTTATTAAGACATAGCGGAGAATTCTTCATTTCCCCAAATCCAGCCTTTTTTCAAATGTTTTTATAAGACGTTGCACGAAATATTCTTCACAACCACTTAAAATTTTTGGCCCACACGGCTTGATTTTTTTACTCCGTTTCTTAACCTTGACTATGTAGGGGCAAGTTTCTATACTTAGCGCAGCCAGATTTAAGGACAAAGCTTATGGTGTCTTTCAATGACATTCGATCCAAACGCAATGAAATCCTGAATACCGCATCAAAACACGGCGCCACCAATGTGCGCGTCTTCGGTTCTTTCGTTCGCGGCGATAATACCCAAACAAGCGACCTAGACCTTCTTGTAAAAATGGAACCGGATCGCAGCCTTTTTGACAGGATTGAGCTAATGCAGGAGCTTGAGGACTTGCTCCACATCAAAGTTGATGTGGTCAATGAAAAAGCTCTTTCCCCTATTATACGCGACGAAGTCCTAAAACAAGGGATCGCCCTTTGAAAAACGACCTCGCCTACATTCTCCATATTAATATTGAAAAGATACTGGCCTTTACAGCTGATGGTAAAGATGCTTTTTTCGCCGATGCCAAAACACGCGATGCCGTGGCGCGAAATTTTGAAATTATCGGTGAGGCTGCTAAACGCATCAGCGAAACCACTAAACTACAATCACCTTCCATACGCTGGCGCATAGTTGCGGGACTCCGCGATATACTGATCCATAATTATATGGGCATCGATTGGAATGAGATCTGGAATATAGTGACAAATCACTTGCCCAAGCTGCAAGCAGATATCAAAGCTCTTCTGAACAAATAAGCCGCAAGCGGCAACTGCAAGGTCCCCTTGACTTATCCCCCACCAGCTTGTTATCATAACCTGCTTGTATTTGGATATTTACAGGAGATAAATGTGAAAGCTACTGAAATGCGGCCGGGTATGGCTGTTATAATGGATGGCAAGTTGGCCGTCTGCGTCCAGTCCGTGCACGTTACCCCCGGAAACCTCAGGGCGTTCGTCCAGGCGAAGATTCGCGTCGTCGCCGATGGCACAACCCTCGAACGCCGCCTAAGGGCCACAGAGGATATCGAAGGCGCATATCTCGACCGCCGCGACATGGAATACCTCTATTCCGACAAGAGCGGACATGTATTAATGGATAGCGTCACCTACGACCAGATCACCGTATCCGACGTGATTTTCGCTGAAGGCATCAAATATTTTAAGCCAAACACTTCACTTGTCGCCCTCGTTCACGAGGAAAAAGTCGTCGCGATCGAGTTGCCCAAAGTTGTGGAACTCACCGTTACCGAAACCACCCCGCAGCCCAAAGGCGCCACCGCGACAAACCAACTCAAAGAGGCCGTCATGGAAACAGGCCTTAAAACCCGCGTTCCGCCTTTCATCGAAGTTGGCGATGTGCTCCGCATCAGCACCGAGGATGGTTCATACCTGGCCCGCGCAAAGGATAAATAATAACTCCCGGATGTATTAAGATTGAAAGCTCGAAATCCGAAACTCGAAGCTCGAAACAATATCAAATGCTCAAAAAACGAATGTTCCAGGCAAAACGATCGCCAGCCGTGCTTTTGTTTTGGTCATTTGCGTTTAGCGTTTTGAATTTGTCTCGGATTTCGGGATTCGGGCTTCGGATTTTGAGACAATGCCAAAACCTGTACCGCATGGCGCTGTAATAATGTCATATTAAAGGAGAGAGACATGACATTCAGTATCGTACTGCTCGTTGTCTTCCTGGCTGGGATGATCGGCATCGGAATCTGGGGAATGCGAAAGACCGCAACCCTCAACGATTTCTTTCTTGGCGGCCGCTCGGTCGGCCCATGGGTTTCCGCATTCGCTTATGGCACCACATACTTCAGCGCAGTTCTATTCGTCGGCTTTGGCGGCGCTATCGGCTGGGGGGACGGCCTAAAAGGCCTTTGGATCGCCTTCGGCAATGCCATCTTCGGCACCCTGCTGGCATGGTTCGTTCTGGGCAGAAGAACCCGCACCATGACCCAGAGACTCGATGCGATGACAATGCCCGAATTCCTTCAGGAACGATTCGACAGCAAATATATCAAGATGTTCGCCGCTACCATCATCTTCGTTTTTCTGGTTCCATATTCCGCCGGCGTCTTTAAAGGCCTGGGTTATCTTTTCGAAGCAAACTTCCATATAACATACGATACCGCACTGCTGATCATGATAGCCATTACCGGCATATACCTCATCCTTGGCGGCTACTTCGCGGTCACCCTGACCGATTTCATCCAGGGCATTATAATGATCTTCGGCGCAATCCTGATGGTCATCGTGCTCACAAATAAAGCCTCGGAAATCGCGGGCACTCAGGGCGGCCTCACCGGCGGCACCACTGCTGCCACTCAGGCTTATCAGCAATGGCTCTCAACTATACCAGCGGCAAAACAGCCCTCAATGTATTATCTCGGCGCCCTTGTTTTCATGACTTCCTTTGGCGTATGGGGCATGCCACAAATGGTTCAGAAATTTTATGCGATCAAAGATGAAAGCGTCATAACAAAAGCAGCCATCCTGACCACGCTCTTCTCAATAATTATTACTTTCGCCGCGTATTATACCGGCGCATTGTCACACGTTTTCTTTACTAGCGCATCCATCCCAATGATGGCCGACCCGACTAAAGGCCCCAATTTCGACGTTGTCATACCAACACTGCTCACGCAGTATCTCCCGGAGGTACTGATGGGCGTAATCCTGCTGCTGATACTTTCAGCTTCGATGAGCACGCTCTCATCCCTGGTGCTCGTGTCAGCCTCCTCGGTCGCTATCGATCTTTACAAGGGTCACATCAATCCAAAAATGTCCAAAGAAGCATCCCTCTTCATGATGAGATTTTTGAGCGCCGTCTTTGTCGCGCTTTCATATTTTGTTGCCAAGTCTAAGAATGATTTGATCGTTCAACTCATGGCTCTCTCATGGGGTGCCGTTGCCGGCGCATTTGCGGCACCGTTTTTCTATGGCCTCTACTGGAAACGCGCAACCCACAGCGGAATCGTCGCGGGCATGATCTCAGGTGTGGCGGTTTCGATCTTCTTGTATTACAGGACAGGCGAAGCCTTGCCGCTGCTTAAAGATTTCTATGCCTTTTGCGGCCCAAAAATGGGGCCATTCTCCGCAAGCATTGGTATTTTCCTCCCCTTCATTGTGGTACCCGTGGTGAGCATGTTCACAAAGCCCGTATCAAAGGAAACACTCGACCGCGCCTTCGGTTCCTCAGCGGCGAATCCTGCTCCTCAACGGGTCTCTGTATAACTTCGAGACTTGGGCAAATCCCTGGGCCGGCGAAAGTCGGCCCTTTTTCATTTCCCAGTACAGACTTATCAATTCCCCCGTCACGCGCCCATTTTCTTCCAGCACACTTACCCTGAAATTCTCAAACCCAGCCTCCAGCATCTCGCGCATTTCTTCGGCCCAGCTGTAAACCGCCCCGGCATACACAGTATTCCTGCACGCCCAGTCACGCTTCACCCGGTGCACAAGCCCCTTAACCTCCACCAGCTGCACATCGCTTTTGCACGCCTTGCCGCAGCCATCTTCATGTCCCAGCGTATTTGCAAATATGCAGTGCTCGGTATGAAAAAGCCCCACCCTCTCATGCACGCTTATCTCAAACAACCCCGCGCCGCATTTAACCCCAAGCTCTTTTAGCCGCTCCCAGTTGAGATCATAACCAGGCGTGATCCGCTCGATCCCAAGGCGTGCAAATTCTGCCGCCGCTATTTCATTTACGATATTGAGTGATCCATCTCCCACCAGCTTGCATTTTGTTGTTTGCCTGAGTTTTGCCAGCGCCGTCAAATTCCGCACAAGTACCACATTAGGTTTGGCATCCAAAATTCCGTCAAGGTGCTTTTCATCACCAGGCCCATAAACTCGCAGCGTCGCACCGCCGAATTTTATTCCCGCACCGCGCGCTATTGCAGCAGCGGGCTCAAAATCCTCCAGCCTCTCAAAATCCCCATACACAAGCCCAATTTTATCCTTGTGCTCAACAGCTGCTTCGAACTGCTCCATCGTCCGCACAAGCACACTCAGCCCCGGCCCGTGCTCGATCTTTATTTTGTTCACGATTACCCGCGCCTCTAATTGCAGCGAGCCAAGCGCAGATTCATCCGTTATCGCGATCTGCCGGGCTTGTTTTCTCATCGCAAGCAGTTCTTCCACTGCCCGCCGCCTGAGATCATTAAGCACGCTCGCTGGAACCATTACCTCATCAAGCTTTTTTATCTTCACCTGCTTAAGTTCAAAAGGCGTATTGCCCAGCCTGCCAAGCTGTCTCTCTATATCCTCTACACACGCCGCACTCGTCCTTGCCTTGGCCAGCACAGGACCTTTGACAGTCGCTGCCTTTCCGAAATCATCCGTAAATGTAATCTCAATCTCTTCTCCGTCGGCGGCATAAACCTCCGCACTCAATCCCTCTCTGTGCCAGATAACATCCCGCGCAAATGTTTTCTCTATCTCCCGTCTCAGAGCCGGATCATCCGTCTTGAACACCGCTGCTCCCGCATCAATCAGCGAAAGATCCACATCTCTGAATCCAAACCAAAGCGCAAGATAATTTTTATCCGTCCATGCCTGGTACACCCTTCCGCCCTGCACATTGCCGCCGGATTCTATCACTATGCCGTCACCCGGCTTGATCTCTTCTGCCCGTAAATTCTTTTCCATTTCGATGCCGATGGAATCGCCATCAACCTTCGTTACGATCCCGATCAGCTTGCCCCTGTTGCCCGCGGATAAGCCGTGCACCAGCTCATTGTGCCTGCGCCCGTTGATAAACCCTTCGCAGAACCCGCGCGAAAAAGAATCCTCCAGCCTCCGTATCACCGCGTCATCAGGATCAATCTTCTCGCCGGAAGCCGCCTTGTCGATCGCATACCTGTACGCAGCGACCGCCGCCCCGACATAAAATTCGTTCTTGAGCCGCCCCTCGATCTTAACCGCGACTACCCCTGCACCAGCTATATCCGACACCCTGTTGATCAAATTCAGATCAGCTGGGCTAAGCAAATATTCCTTGTTGCCAATATCAGCTTCTTGCCCGTTTACAACTAGCTTATATGGCAGCCTGCAAAGCTGTGCGCACGCTCCCCTATTAGCAGACCTCCCCGCAAGAACAGCCGACGCAAGACACTGCCCGCTATAAGACATGCACATCGCCCCGTGCACAAATACCTCAAGCTCCTGCCCGGTCTTAGCAGCAATATCTCGCAAGCCCTCAAGGCTCAACTCACGCGCAAGTATCACCCGCGAAATGCCAAGCTCTCTTGCAAACTCAGCCGCCTCGGCGCTGGTAATCGTCATCTGCGTCGATGCGTGTATCACAAATCCAGCGCACATCTTCCGCGCCAGCGCAGCGATCCCCACATCCTGCACAATAACCGCATCCACCCTCGCGCGCGCTGCCGCCTTCAAAAAATCCGCCGCCCGCCCAAGCTCATCATTGAATATCAAAGTATTGAAAGCAAGATATCCTTTTACATTATGCCCGTGCAGGTAATCTATGATTTGCTCAAGCTCCTCCAGCTTGAAATTCGCCGCCCGCTTTCGCGCATTGAAATCGCTCAGCCCAAAATAAACCGCATCCGCCCCATTAAGCACAGCCGCCTTCATCGCCGCCCATTCCCCCGCCGGCGCCAGCAGCTCTATTCTCTTCGAAATTTCCAACATCTACTCTCTTACACTCTTCTTCAAACCCGCAACGATTCTTTACTCCTGCCTTCCCTCTTCTGTCTCCTGTCTCCTTCCTCCTGTCTCCTTCTTATCGTACCATCCCGCCCCAAGCTGGCCACATGCCGCATTAATCGACTGCCCCCGCTTATATCGCACTACCGTCTCGATGCCGCTTGCTTCGAGCAACTCCGCAAATTTTTGGATCGTCTTGCGGTCGCTCGGCACAAAATCGCACAGGGGGTGAGGATTGTACTCGATCAGATTCACATTGCACTTCACTCCACCGATCAGCTTCGCAAGCGCCCTGGCGTCCACTTCCGAATCGTTCACCCCCTTGATCATCACATATTCGAATGTCACACGCCTGCCGGTCTTTGCCTGATAATCCTTCACTGCCGCCATGAGCTTATTAAGCGGATACTTCTTTACTATCCGCATTATCTTGCCGCGGATATTATCGTTTGCCCCGTGCAAACTAACCGCCAGCCGAACCTGCATGTCCTCGCGTGAAAATCTCTCGATGCCGGGTATGATTCCGCTAGTCGAAATTGTAATATGCCGTGCCCCGATGTTCTTGCCAGATGGGTCTTTTAGAATGTAAACAGACTTGATCACATTTTCACAATTATCGAACGGCTCGCCCATCCCCATGTAAACCAGGTTGGCGACCCTCGCCCCGCTTTGTTTTTCAACCTCGATCACCTGGTCAGCTATTTCACCCGCGGTCAAATTTCGGGTAAACCGCAAATGAGCCGTCGCGCAGAACTGGCAGTTCATCCTGCACCCCACCTGCGTTGAAATGCAAACCGTATGTCTCCCTGCCTCATCCACAAGCTCGACAGTTTCTATCCTTGTGGAATCCCCAAGCTCAAAAAGATATTTTTTTGTCCCATCCGGATCGCAAAATACCTCGACAGTCTTCAGGCGTGATATAAAATAACCCTGCTCGGTCAGCTTTTGACGAAATGCCTTATGCAGCGTCGTCAATTCCTCGACACTACCCGATCCTTTAGCATGTATAAATGAAAAAATCGTCTTGGCATGGAATTTCTTCTCTTCCAAGCTCAAAACGAGTTGTTCCAGTTCCGTTACAGTCAAACTTTTAAGATCTTTTTCCATAACGGCCAATGGTATTGCACCACCGCCATTTATGCAAACCCAAATATCTCTATGACTTTTTCTCTAATTTCTAATCACTGATCTCTAATCACTATTTTTGAAACAGCGAGTCCCTCTGTATTTGATCCAGCCGTATATCGCGCTCACGCGCATCGATTTTGCCGTCCTTATATGCCTGTTCGACATTGTCTTTTTCTTTTTTGAAGTGGTATTCATACCCACCCACGCCCGCAGCCGCACCGCCAGCAGCCCCAAGCCCAGCAGACGCCCACTTATTCTCGCATCCAGCCAGGGACATCGCGAATACAACGCACAACGCGCATAAGAGTAACGCCTTCATGCCAACTCTCCCATAAATAATTGCTAAACTGTTACTTATGATCACCGCAATGTGAAACTCTGCGCCCAACCCAAATACCAACCCTCAACCCATCCACTCGTATTAATAATAGGTTAAAGGAGATGCAACTATGAGATACTTAGTCATTACAACTTTGGCTGTACTGCTTATCTCACCTTTGGTCATTGCCGCTGTAGCTCCCCCGCTACCTCAAGAGGGAAGCTCGGCCTACAATCCAGTACCAGATTACGGTTACTCAAACTATGGCTACCGAAACTGGTATAGACCTTACAGGCCGTATTACTCCCCGCATCGGCCGGGCGGCTATTCCTATGCCTATCCACGCGGCCCATACGGCTATTATTCACCTAGGTACTATGGTTACCGCTATCCGTATAATTACTATGATTACCGCTATAATTACTTCCCGCGGTATCCCTTCTTTTACGGACCGCAGTATCCCAGGTACCCATATTGGTACTACAACAGGCCAGACAGAGACAAGGATCGGGATTAGATAATGTGCACCGGTAAATAAACTTAGAGCGGCCCAAAAGACCGCTCCAAGTTATAGAATTAAATTACCTGTTGGTATCCCTTTGTATATCACTGCTTTGGCCCTGCATCGAGCCGCCTTCCATCCTGCCTGAATACAACTTGGCCTTGATGCGATTGATGATGCGCTGGCTCGTGTTCGTATCACCCCAATAGCCCGTATGGACATACATCTCGCTAAGCCCGTTCGGCCTTGGCTTGACCGTAACGGTCACCCTCTTGTCATCCGGCGTGCGGGCAATAACTTCGCCCGAAAGCTTCGATGACGTGCTTGATACTATCGCCAGATCAAGCTCTTGCAGCGTCTCAGCCGCCGCCTGCGTAACTTGCGCAGGATTGGCCTCAACTAGTGTCTCAAGACGATTCCACGTCTGAGTTACTCCTGGTTGAGTGGTCTTGCAGCCGGCTGCTACGATCGCAAGCACACCCAGGCACAAAATTAAAACCTTCCCATGTGTTCTCATAAAAATCCTCCCTAATAAAGAACCACAATAGATTTGCGTATCCAGCTGGCCGATCCACGCTGCGATACAATTGCCGCGAAGTTTTTAATCCCCCAAAAATTACGCAAAGCAAAAAGTACAAACCCCGTTTTGAATCTTGACCCAATACTACTATTTGCAAATCGTCATGTCAACGTCGTACTTACATTTTTCTACCGAGCCGCCTGGATAATCGCCACAAGATCGCGAGCGATCCATATATCCTGCCCCGTAGTGGATACAACAAACCACTCATTGCTTACCGCGGTTATGGTCCCCGTAACCGTCGTACCCGTATTAACCTCACCTGCTATCGTGATCGGTGCCCGAAGCATGTCGTTTCTAAGCGTCACAACCACAGGCGTATTCAGCGGAACACTCAGCCCGCCCTCCCCGCTGGTCACTACCTGGGCCGAGCTTTTTTCACATCCGCTGCTGGGCAGCATAATGCTCACACACGCCAATATCGCAAGGATTCTTAAACAAGCCATGTTGTCTCCCCTTCAAAGCTGTTTTGACAATCCGGCCCACACACATACAGCTTGATTACATTTACTGTTTTAGTTCTTTGCGCATAAATGTCAATAGGGCAAAAACGAACCTTGATAGAATTGATGAAAATAATCGCCGAGTGTGTAACCCAAAAGGTATGATACTTCTGCAAGTGTAATTATTTACTGCCTTCTGTCTCCTTCTAACGCTCCTGTCTTCTGTCTCCTTCCTAACGCCACCCCGCCCAACGCAAACAGGCACATCGTCGCAGGCTCAGGAACAGACGTAACCTTCACATCGTCTATCACCAGGTAAGACGACCACAGATAGTCTTCAAAATCTTCAACTCTGAAATTCAGCGTATATGTACCCGCATTCGAAAGATCAAATTTTTGTTCGAATGTGTCCCATCCATCCATCGAGCCAAAATCCCCAACTGCCGCAACATCCTTGTGGGCTAGTAAAATTTCGGTCAATCCGCCGTCCTCCGACAGCGGAACAAGTGTCACCGTCGCAAAATCGTCCCAACGAAGATAATCACTGGTTGCAAAAAAATAAGACCCGCTCAAAATATCGCCGGTCTCAAACGTCATCATTTGCGAGATCTGACTGAACTTAAACGATCTATTATAAGAATCACCACTTTTTAGCACAGCCAGGTTCAACCCATCCACCGGCTCCACTGTCACACCGATTTCTGGGTTCCGGAAATTTGCTGTAAATTGCGGCGCTGTCTCAGCGCTATATCCGCTAACCTCCCAATCCGTAAGGCCATCTTCAAAACTCCCATTTTCGACCGCACCTGCCATACCTGTCACGCACAGCATTACTACAAAGGTGTAAATATAACGCATCATTCGCTCCGAAAATAATAGATAAATGTATATATAATATCTTTCAGCCAAATAAACTTTCCGCCAAAAACATTACGCGGAGTATCTGCTTAGAAGAGTGTCCATCCCCAATTTGAACTAATCATATAATATCAAAACACCCACACCTAAACAATCAAAAAAACCTATAATATAGTAAAATTATTACACTATGTCTTAATTGCATTGCATTCCTAGTACTGTAATATCTTATTTTACAGGCACTTAGCTTCATTAGTACCCCGCTCCGCATTTTTATGGGACCAGAAAATAACTGTTGATTTTTACTGCCCAAACAAATACTTTTGAATCAGTGAAAGCACAAAAACACCTAACTTCTTTAAAGGGGGCATCTATGAAATCACTCGCATTCGCATTCACAATTCTTCTTTCTTCCGTCGCTTGGGCACAAAACGATTACTCCGCCAGCACCGACGCCAATGACGCCGCCGCAATCACAAGGCACGAAGGCACTCAAAACACCTCTGTACCCGATCCAAACCAATCCATGATTGTAGCTGAAGAAGAACGTCAGGCCGCCCAGAATGAACAACGCATTGAAAAGAGCCAGAGCATGTACGGAGCAGCAGATACAAACGCGCCCGGCAAAGCAGCTATGCGGCAGCGCCATGCCCAGCTCATCGCCGAACTTGAGAGTATCAAAGCCATTGCACAGCAGGAAAATGCCACTCAAACCACAGCCGCACTCGATAAGCTCATTCAAAAAGAACAGCAGCGACAGTCAGGCATGCGAAAACAAAAGCCAGCCGACGCAAATAGTTGATTCTGCCTTGATCTAATCGTCCTAACAAAAAAACCACGGACCCAGCGCCCGTGGTTTTCCTTTTTTTTATTTTCCTAATTTCGAATTGTTTGTAATTTGTAGCTTGTTATTTGGAATTTTAATAAAAGGGACGGCTCACAAAACCGCCCCTTTGGTGTACAAAACACTCACCCTGCACTTCTAGCCGAAATTTCTATTTGCGCCATCGGCGCCTTTTCCAGAATATGAACCGTCGAAGCCTGCGGCCCTTCATCTCCGCTCTCTTCAAAGAACCTCACAACCGTTCCTACAACAAGCTTCTCGAACGCACCATTCAAAACACTGTGCTTATGAAAATATATGTCTCTGTCGCCCGCCATAGCCTTGATGAACCCATAATCCTCCTTGCCGAACAGTTTCACAACCGTCCCGACCGACCACGGATCAATATGATTCTTTGTATCATATCGTTGTTTGCCCACAAGCTTCCTTAGTTGCCTTTCGCCTGCGTCAAACGCCAGCCGGATCATCATTCCCAGCGGGTCATGCATATCACCTTCCGAAGATTCCCGCCGCACTACCAGATCATGCCCCGGCGGAACCCTCATCTCGACTCGTATCCTGAACGGATTACCGATCTCCTGGTGCGTCTGTGGTTTCTCCACTGCCACTCGCACACTGTTGATGTATTTGCAAATCCTGTGAAGTTTCCTAACACGTTCATTGATAAGATTCTCCACCCCCTCGGTCCTCTCCACTCCCCGAAAGACCAATTCCAAAGGTACATTCATGGTAATCGCCTTTCAATGTTGACTATTTACTTGTAATCCCTATTAGATTATAGCCTCGCCACCCCAAAAAAGTTTGCATTTTTCCCCCTTGGCAATAATCATTAATCAATCATCAATAATCAATCGCTTTCCCCCCTTTCTGTGCGTATAATAACGATAGAGTGGGTCGGGCAATCGCCGGCAATTTCGCCGGAGGAAAGTCCGAGCAGGACAGGGCACGGCGGTGGCTAACGGCCACCCGGGGCGACCCGAGGGAAAGTGCCACAGAAAATACACAGCCCGCCGCCTGGGTAGCCTTTGGGCCTCAGGCGAGGCAATGGTGAAATGGTGCGGTAAGAGCGCACCGCGGCGATGGTGACACCGCCGGCAGGGCAAACCCCGCCGCCTGCAAGACCAAGCATGCTGGTTAGCCGGCCCGGCCATATCCCAGCGGGTAGGTCGCTTGAACCCGGACGCAAGCCCGGGACCAGATAAATGATTGCCATCCGTCAAAGGATACAAAACTCGGCTTACAGACCCACTCTTTTAATTTTCTATTTATTATTGATTATTTCCAATTGCAGCAGTGGCACGGTCTAGGCCGTGTTCTTAGTTTTCCGTGGCACGATCTAGCAAAGCTAGGCCGTGTAAGTCTAACCCACAAACTCCCCACCGACTTGTCATACCCGCGCAGGCGGGTATCCAGCAATAATTGCATCGCGCAGCGACTCCTCTTCTCCTGTCTTCTTTCCAAAAAATTGTTGTAACAAATCCCCTTTTAGCGCATCTATATAACATTGGCTATATAAATCTTCTTTTAAAGGAGTAGTTATGCGATTCTCTAGCTCACCAACCGTACTCGCCCTTGTCATCATTTTTTCCCTGACAACTTTCACAATACCTGCCCACAGCAGCATCCCCACCGAGTACATCGGCCACTGGAAAGGCAACGCCACAATCATCGTCAACTGGACAAAGCAAAAAAATCTGCCTATCGAGATCAAAATAAACTCCGATGGAACAGTAACTGGCACAGTCGGCGACGCAACATTAGTCAACGGCACACTGATTAAAAAAAGCTGGATTTATACAAAGATATTTCAACACGAAAATCCTTATCGAATCGAAAGTGACTTGCAAGGCAAGATAATCAAAAGCGAAAACATACAACGAGACTCGGTCTATATAAGTCTAAGAATTGAAAATGGAAAAGTTGATGGCGGCCTCGCCACAAGCGGAACAAAAACCGGCAACAAAGAAACCATGATACTTAGCGCAATGAACGTGTCATTAAGCAGAATTGATGAAAATTCTGCCGACCCCCAACAACCTGCTACCAACAACACTGCCGCCAAGTATCCTCCAACATTTATAGCGCAACCGACAAGCCCTTGTGGTACTCTCGCTCCGTCATCCGATGTGAATTTACCATATGACGTAAATGATTCTTCAAAAACTTTCGAATTATTAGATATCAGCTTCCAACCGCTCCAGCATGGAAAGAACATTGTATCGGTTACCCTGAAAAACCATACCTCCTCGCCGCAGCATTTCGGTATTGGCATATACACTCGATCACCCGATTACACGTCCTGCGGCATGGGATGGGGAACATCGTTCGGCTGTGATTTCTCACCTGGCCAGGCCAAAACACTGCGCTATGCATTTAAAATCCAGGGCCCAATCACTTCTCAAACCTATATAAGACTTTCTTTATATGATTCCAACGAACTTCCAAACAATGCCAAACCGTACTGCAAAAAAACATACATGGCAAGTTCATTACAACAACTTGATAAGTACGCACATTCCAAACGTGTCGGCAAGGAACAGCAAAAACTTATTTACGCTGCCTTTGAAAAAATTAAATATGCCATCAGCAATGAAGACTATCAAGCTGCTTGGTCCCAATTCACAGATGATTTTAAACAGGCTGAGTTTCAACGTAGTGGGTACGACAGCTTCGTCGAACGCATGACTAAACCATCTTTATCACTCTGGTTTTTCAGCAGGCTTGATATACTAGGCCTCACATTAGATTCAGTTACCGAAACCGGCGGCTCTTTCATCCTCTGGGCCAAACACGCAGACCAGAACGAAACCTGGCGATTTATTTTTGTGCCTGCCTCTGACGGCCTAAAACTCGATTGGATATATTATACTCCGCGTTTAGTTTACAGTGATGCAAATTAAGGAGAACCACTAAAGGATTAAAAATGCAGGAACACCAATTCAAAATCGCTCCCATCCGTTGGCCCGCATACGCCTTCATCGCAGCGCTGCTTATTGTGATTTTAATTCCTTTGACGGCAATAAAATCCGCGAACCATTACCATTACTCCGCGGCTGTCGTTTTCACCATTATACTTTTGGTTGCCTCTCTATTTACATACATCCTCTACACCGGCAATCGCATGAAATTCACCCTCACCGATTCCCACCTTATAATTCGCGCCCTCTACGGCAAAACCATCCCCCGCCAAAACCTCCTCACCAATCAAGCCCGCCTCATTGACTTCCAAACCGAAAAAGATTTAAAACCCTTCTGGCGTACCAACGGCATCGGCCTCCCCGGCTACTCCCAGGGCTGGTACTCCTCACGAAACCACAAACACAAATACCTAGTCTTCGCCACCGATTCGCGCCGCGCCCTCCTCATCCCCACAACCCTCGGCTACTCCATCCTCCTAACCCCAGCCAGCCCCGCCGAATTCCTAACCCACCTAACCCAAACCTCATAAACTCTTCTCGCAACTCTTCAAATTGGACGTTGAACGTTCGACGTTGAATGTTGGACGTTCACTTCCTCTCTTCAAGCACTTACGCACTTAGGCCCTTCCGCACTTACGCACTTTTTTAAAACCCGCAACTCGCAACGCGTAACTCGTAACAATTTAATACCTCACCGCCCTAACCTTCCCACCGCCTCCATTCCAGTTCACAAAAAAGTACCGCAGCGCATCGATCGCATGATCATAAACCCCATCCTTCAACGGCACCTCACTATGCCGCCCGCTCGGATAATGATAACACCTCATCGCCTCAATAAGCCGCGCACACTTAGGCGATATCACAAGCTTGCTCACCCCGCGCCCATCCCGCAGCGCCCGCCGTATCATCTCCACACCTTCCGTTATCGCCGACGCCCGCCACTTGCATACTATCCCCATCGCCCGCAGCTCCTTCACCGCGCTCGTCCCCGAAACATCATTAACCCCCGCCCCCGCCGGATCGCAAAACGTCCCCGCAACCTGCCCCTCACCGCAAGGCCCAAGCCGCTTCACTTCTTCACCATTCACCGCCGCCGTCGCCTTCGATCTCGCATACTCCCCGATCACCCGCACAACCCCATCCCCGTCCACCTGCACCCACAAACACACAAACGGATTCACAAACCCAAAATCTATCGCCCGATACAAAGGCAGCCCCGCATCATACCCCACCTCGCGCACATGCACCGCCTCATCAAAATTCCCAAACACCGCGTTATCCAAACTAGGCCGCAAACACAGCATCTCGCTCTCCCACCCCGCCCTGCTGCTCCTGCCCATCGCCGCTATCGCGTCATCAATCCTATAATACCCGCCCCCGCGTTTCGCCTTACCCCCGCAGTCACACCACAGCGCACACCTGCTGCAATTCCTCCCCTCGCATTTCTCAATAACCTCCCACAAACACCACTTAAACACCCGCACCCCGCTCGCCCCCGCCTTCTCCACCACTTCCCTCATCAACCCGTAAGGCTCATGCATCGTCGAAAATATTTCCATCGCCCCCGAAACCCCTCCCCTGCTCTGCGGCACAAAACCCGCCGCCGCCAGCACATCAGCATCGAACAACTCCACCTCATCGCACCGCAATTTCTGCACATGCCTCCCTCGAACATTCCTCGCCGATTGCGTTAAGACCTCCACATTCGACCCGTTCCCGAATTCGCACCGCCTCCGCCCCGCCTTAGCCCCAAATCCCAATCCGCAGCCGCCCCCATCCAAAAACCCCATCATATATTCATACATCCGCCGCGACTGCTCCAGCGACCCGCCAAGTATTCTTGTCTCACAACCTCGTTTGAATATTGAATCCAGAAATGTCGCCGCCGCCGCAAGCTGCGTCTTGCCTCCCCCTCGATTCGCCCACACCACGCAGTCCCCGCGCCCGCCCCCGTAATCCGAAAAAAAACTGTGCGCCAAATAATCCATAGGCCCATCATGCCCCTCGCACACCGCTCCCGGCACATCCATCCCCAAAAACGCACTGCACCACCCCGCCAATTCCCCCGCATCCCGAGGCCTCGCCCCCCGCGCGCGCAAAACCCTCTCTCGAATATCCATGCTCCCCCCCATACCAATTTACTATTGATTATTGATTATTTACTATTTACCCGCTTTCGCACTTTTGCACTATTTGCACTAACTTTTTCCCGTGCGTTCCGTGTGTTCCGTGGTGAACGAATCTCTTTCTTCAAACACGCAACCCGCAACAGCACTTTCCACTTCCGCACTTCAATGCTTCACCCTGTGAACCAACACGACTTGTCATTCCCGCGCAGGCGCCGAATCCAGCATAAAAACCTCGCGCAGCGATTCCACAACTCAAAACTTAGAACTCAGAACCTGTAAATCAAAGTGACTTGTCATACCCGCGCAGGCGGGTATCCAGCATAATTAGCGTCGCGCAGCGATTCCATACCTTTGCCTTTTGCCCTTTCACTTTTACCTTAAGCATCGATTTTATCGATGCGCATCTGATGCCTCCCGCCCTCAAACTTCGTAACCAGCCAAAGATCCACAATCTCCAGCCCCTCTTCAATGGACATCATCCTCTGTCCCAGCGAAAGCACATTCGCGTTATTATGCTCCCTGCAAAGCCTCGCCGACCGCAGATCCCAGCAAAGCCCCCACCGCACGCCTTTTACACGGTTAGCCGTTATCGCCTCACCGTTACCGCTTCCGCCCAGCACGATACCGCGCTCGTATTGGCCCGCCGCCACCGCCCGTGCCACCGGAAAAATAAAATCCGGATAATCGCACGAAGCCGCGGAGTACGTCCCAAAATCCTTCACCTCATGCCCCGCCTTAACAAGGTACTCCCGAATAACTTCCTTATATCCAAACCCCGCATGATCACTCCCAATCGCAATCTTCATTCATCGATCCTTTATAACTTTTCACCTTTAAAAATATCCGGTATTTTCTTTGAATCAATCCTGATTCCACCATCGTGCTCGATTTTTATGGTATAAAACACGCCAGGCACAAACCTCGTCCCTGGCGCCTCGATCTGCGCATTTTTGATGCCCGCCTCGCTGGAGCCTTCTCCCATCGCGTAATTCCAGAACTCCCGCCAAAGCTTCTTTTCAAATTCATTACCCGCCGCTTGGCCAGTCTCATACCCGCTTGGCACCTCGTTAACCTTATTTATCTCAAACTCCTCCGTCTCCTTGCCCTTGAGCGAAAAAGCCTTCAAAAACACATACGCACTCTTGCCCCGCATCGCGTCACCATACTTGACGAACTTATCCTCGAACCGTATCACCAGCGACTGAAACTGTATCACATTGCCCGTAAACGTAAAATACCTAGGCCCCATCGCCCGTCCAGCC
>MHYB01000068.1:0-201 GCA_001824635.1 Planctomycetes bacterium GWF2_50_10 | reverse complement strand
CGAATCCGCGCTAAGCCGCCCGATCACCGCGTTGAGCACCTTCACCTGGTTATACTGCAGCCAGACATGCCACCCCACAAACCCCGCCGCCGAAATCAAAACCACAAAAAAAACTCTTCTAACCGTCTTCATAAAACACCTCAAAAATTAACCGCCCAATACTAATTCCTACCAAGCACTTTTGCAATTGTAATCGGCTTA
>MHYB01000067.1:24313-45943 GCA_001824635.1 Planctomycetes bacterium GWF2_50_10 | reverse complement strand
CGCTGATTGGTTTTTGAGCTTCGCCAAGTAATAACGTTACAAGTTGCTGCTTCATAAGTATATTATAAGCTTTGGACGGTCGCAAATACATGTAAAAGCGGCCAATGTGCTGTAAGTCACTGTTTTGGCGATGGTTGTGATTGAAAGAAAGGCGGCGAACATGGCCAAACTTGTACTGCTGCGTCATGGCGAAAGTACATGGAATCTTGAGAACCGGTTTACGGGTTGGACAGATGTGGGGCTAAGCGATAGAGGTGTGGCCGAATCGCACCGCGCGGCCGATCTGCTGATGGATGCGGGGTTGAGCTTTGATCTTTGTTTTACCTCTGTGCTAAAGAGGGCGATTAAGACCCTGTGGATAGTCCTTGAGGACATGGATCTGATGTGGGTGAGGGTGGAAAATAGCTGGCGGCTAAATGAGCGGCATTACGGGGCTTTGCAGGGGCTAAATAAGTCCGAAACGGCGGCTAAATATGGCGATGAGCAGGTACATATCTGGCGGCGAAGCTATGATGTAAGGCCGCCGGCGCTGGACAGGACGGATCCTCGCTATCCCGGCTTTGAAGCCAAGTATGTGGGCATGGATGTATCCGAACTGCCTGTTTGCGAAAGCCTTGCCGATACCATCGCCAGGGTGATGCCGTACTGGGATGAGGCTATTGTGCCCAGGATACGCGCCGGCCAAACTATTCTGATATCAGCCCACGGCAACAGCCTCAGGGGCCTTGTAAAATACCTCGACAACATGTCCGATGAGCAAATCGCCGGGCTGAATATCCCCACCGGCATACCGCTGGTGTATGAACTTGACGCGAGTTTGAACGTGCTTGGAAAGCGATATCTAGGCGACGAGGCTGCGATCCAGGAGGCGATAAAAAAGGTTCAGGCCCAAGGCGAGGCCAAATAAAAATTTAGAAATTGGTTGAAAAACGCTGGAAATTGCGCATTTATAGGCACTTCTTTTTTTATTAGTTGAACCGAAAGCGAAATACTTTGATGTTAGATTATCCAAGTACAGGCGAAATCACGTTTGAAATGCGGGATGAACTGCATCCGCTTTTTGCTGCGCTGCCCGACGGCATAAGCGAGTTCACATTTGCCAATATCTACCTGTTCAGGGCGACTCATCAATACAGGATAGGCCGGCTTGGCGGCTCGGCTAAATTTATCATCACCGGAGAGGATAATGGGGCTAAATTTTTCATGCTTCCGTTCGGACTGCCCCAAAAAGATGTCCTCGACGCACTGTTTAAAGAATATCGCACGCTCAAATGCGTTTCGATGTCGCAGAGCATGTCTTTATCGCTGCTGGGCTACTACATAAACGAAGACCGGGATAATTATGATTACCTCTACCCGCGGGCGCAGCTTGCGTTTCTGGAAGGGCGGGATCTGCATAAGCTTCGCAACCGTGTAAACAAATTTACCCGTGAGCACCGCTGCGAACCAAAATTTCTGCTTGATGAATGCGCGGGCGAGGCTATCGAAATACTGGAAAAATGGCAGACTGAGCACGGTGATAGCGGCGATTATGTGGCTGCCAAAGAAGCTCTTGAGAAGATGGGTGAACTGCAGCTTTGCGGTGGAATTTTTTATGTGGAAGGCAAGCCGGTAGGCTATACGCTCGGCGAAGAGCTGGAACTGGGCAGAAGCTTTGTCATACATTTTCAAAAAGCCATCGAGACCGAAAAATACAAAGGCTTGTACCAGTACATCACAAACAGTTTCGCGATAATCCTGCCTGAAAAATATGAAACTGTAAATCTTGAACAGGACCTGGGCGAGCCGGGCCTGCGAAGGGCTAAAGAGAGCTACTATCCAACCGAATTCGTAAAAAAATTCAAAGCGTTTGTGGAGCTTTGATCAACCAAAAGGTATTGCCCGCGTTTTATTGCCCAAACGGACGTAATAAATAACATCACCAAAAATCAGGTCTTTGGACTCCCAACGTACAAAGCTTGGTCCTTAAACTTATATTAACAACCGAGTTTAAGGAGACCGAAGATGAACAGCATATTCGCTATACTTGGCGCAGCGGCGGTTCCGACCCAGACAGTTCAATACCAGGCAATTCCCGTTCAGCAGGAGGTGGTGCAGATACTTCCGATCCTGCCGTATAATTTCTTTATCGCGCTGATAACGGGCGTGATCTTGGCGGTGGCGTTCGAGTTGATCCTGACAAACCTGTCACTGGCGGCGGGCCTCAACGTACTTGGCAGCTACACAGACCCGTACAGGGGAAAACATCATGGCAAAGAAAAACATAAAGAAAGCTCCGGCGAAGGTGTCATCGGCACCGTTCGAAAGATAACCGGGGCGATGGGTGCCTGGACATTGATAACGGCGAGCATTGCGTTGTTCTTCGCGACATGGCTTGCTGTTGAACTATCGCTTACGGGTAGTTTACTGGTAGGGGCGGTGATTGGGCTTGTGGTCTGGGGTTTATTCTATGTGGCGATGATAACATTTGAGACAAGCGCGATAGCGTCACTGGTTGGTTCGGTGGGCTGGGTGGCAGCTAGCGGGCTTAAATCCGCATACCAGGCGACGGCGGCGGTATTTACGAAGAGTCCCGCCCAGCAAATTGCTGACGCGGCTGTAAAAGCCACCAAGGAAGTCCGCCAGGAGCTTTTCGGGGATTTGGATGCGGGAGATTTGCGCAAGTCTATTCAAAGCTATATCGACCAGCTCAAACCTCAGTACAGTCCCAAAGAGTGGCGAAATGAAATAGCCAAGCTGCTTGATGATGTTGAGTTCACAGCCGCTATTGAAAGTGGTGAGGAGCCCGAGAGCCAAAGGCTCATAGCCAAACTCGAAGCTAAAGGCATATCTACCGAACAGGCGCGCACTATGGCCGGCGGGGTGAAGGAAGTTTTTTCGAAGATCAAGGAGGAACGAGCAAGCGGTAAGCCAAAGGCCGAGCAGGCAAGTGATGCTGCAATGAGGGTTATGGGGCTTTCGAGCGACGAAGCGAAAGGGTACAGGGAAAAATTCGAGAACTATCTGCGGAATACCAGAAAAGAACAGCTCGATCCGGATGCGATCAAGGCGGATATCGAAAGATTGTTTTCCGATCCCAGGGGCGGCATGGATGCTCTTAAGCAAAGATTGTCCGCTATAGATAAGGATACAATAGTTTCGATCATCTCTCAGCGCAAGGATATCGATCCAGCCAGGGCCAGGCAGATTGTGGATAAAGTGCAGTCCGTGATATTCGGATTTATCGGCAGGGCGAAGGAAGGCACTCAGCAGGGCGCCGAAGGAATAAGCGGCGGTGCGGGCAGCATGAAGGAAAGATTCGAGGGTATGCTGCGAAACTATTTTGACAGCCTCGGCAGGCCGGAATTTGAATTCTCTTCGATAAAGGCCGACTTCATGAAACTCTTTACCGATCCAAAAGCCGGGGCCGATGCGATGATGAGCAGGCTTCGTTCGATGGACAGGGAATCTATAAAGGCGATCGTGTCATCAAGAAAAGATGTTTCCCCGCAGGATGCCGAAAGGATAGTCGAGCAGTTCGAGTCTTCACGCGAAGAATTTTTGCGAAAAGCTCAGAGCATGAAGGACAAGGTCGCCGCGAAGGTGGAGCATGTTAAGGATGAGGCTCTTCACCAGGTCGACGAGACCCGCAGGACGGCGGCAACAGCGGCATGGTGGTCGTTCGCAACGGCGCTGTTGAGCGGGGTTGCAGCCGCGGCAGGTGGGGTAGTGGCTGTGATGACGCGCAACTTTTATTGAGCGATAGACTTTATTTGAGTTCCACTGACCAATAAGCGTTGTCGAGGAACTGCTTCCAGGTGCGATAGCGCGTTTGAGTCAGGTGCACATGAATAGCCGGATTGCGGTTAGGCCGCACCGGCTTTGTTATTAGCTTCATGCCCGATTGCTGCGGAGTTCGGCCGCCCTTTTTAATATTGCACGCTGTGCAGGCGCATACGATGTTATCCCAGCTGCTCTGGCCGCCTTGTGAGCGGGGGACAACATGGTCGAGGGATAGTTCGTTTGTGGCAAATTCTTTGCCGCAGTACTGGCATTTATTTGAATCGCGAGCGTAAATATTGCGCCGGTTGAACTTCACCTGCGAGCGGGGCAGGCGGTCATAAAACAAAAGCCTTATGATCTTTGGGACAGCGACATAAAAATTAACTGTGCTGACCCAGTCGTGCTCATCGGGTTGAAACTGGTGTTTAAAGCGACTTACTTCGCACCAGTTCTGGAAATTATAATTGGCGTAGATACCTTCTTCGCAGGAGACCACCTCGGCGAGCTCCCGTGAAAGAAGTGAAAAGGCTCTTCTAGCCCCAATTATCCGGACGGCCATGTAATGTTTGTTTAGAACCAATACATTGCAATCCAGCGCCGAACTGTAATGACCAGAAATCATAAGTCCTTTGCAATGTCAATTATCGCATAACGATAGCAGATGGTCCGATAATTGACAAGGAGAAATTGCCCCCTGGCTGCCAAAACAGTAAAACAGGCGAAATGCCGCTGTGGAGGTCTGGCACGGCAAAGACACCAAACCTGCTACAAAACAGGAGTAGTCTATCCCCCGACTTACAATGGACAACTGATCAGCGTGCGGCCGGCTGCATGCGGACCACGTTTTCGGCTTTTGGGCCTTTGTCGCCTTTGATGATGTCGAACTCGACTGTTTCGCCTTCACCAAGTGTTTTAAAGCCGCCCCCAGCGATGTTGCTGTAGTGGACGAAGATATCTGCTCCGTCTTCGCCGCAAATAAAACCAAAACCCTTCTTTTCGTCAAACCACTTAACCGTTCCCTGTGACATCTGATTTTCCTTTTCCAAAGCGTTTCAAAAAAAAGAATTACTATTTCACAAAGTTAAGCGCCACCCCATTAAATGCTTCAAAGAGAATTGACGCCAAAAATCGGTGCTTTGCGTATGGCCGGATTTGCAAATCATAAAATATCAATAAACCCCCTAAATATATCTGAATATTAAGTATAAAAAATCGCCCGGCATTGCAAGCAAATTTTTTATTAATTGATGATTTTTCGCATGACGTTTTCTGCCTTGGGACCTTTTTCGCCCTTTACGATGTCGTAAGTGACGGCGTCGCCTTCAGCAAGGGTCTTAAATCCATCTCCGGTAATATTAGTGTAGTGCACAAAAATATCTGGCCCTTCGGCGCCTGAGATGAAACCAAACCCCTTTTTTTCATCGAACCACTTAACAGTTCCCTCCGACATACATAGCTCCTTAAAGCAACTAAACTTAAATCTTCCTCATCAGCCCGGTGATTGGGGCTGCTCCTCGCATTTAAAGCAGTGCTTATTCGTCATCTTCCTCTTCGTGCACCAGCAGAGAACCGTTGGAGCCGCAGAGTTTTTCCTTCATAAGCCTGCCCATCTTGAATTTCACGCTGCGTTTGGAGGGCACTTGCACACGTTCAAGCGTTTTGGGGTTCTGGGCAACCCTTGCTACGCGGGTGCGGGTTTCAAAAACGCCGAAATCGCGAAATTCCAAGCGGTTATCGTTGCTTAGTTCCGTCATGATCTCGTCAAGGAAGGTCTGCACGATTTTTTTTACAACAACCCTCTTGGCCTGGGTGTTTTCGGAAATACGGTCAATAAGTTCTTTCTTGGTTATGGTAGACATGACAAACCTCATTAAGACATTTGAGTATAGAGTACGGTACGATGTGTATTCGCCTGGCGGCGCTTGGTTTTGCTGTTACGCTCAAAACTACTCATCTCAAACCTTGAAAAACAAAGCCAATAAAAAAGGCAAATCAAGTACTGATTGATGCAAACTACTATACAATAACGACTTGAAAACAGCAAGCGATTTTTCGATAAATTTTTGCACGAAACGCTTATGCCCAAAAACGTATGCTATTTGAAGCCCGCCGCCGGGGTTTATAACTTGACCGGGGCGCTAAAAAAGGTAATATTACGATTTTTATGTATTTTAGTCCTGAGCCGGTAAGGAATTTAAAATTGTCGCATAAAATTGTTTCCAAACAGCAGCTTTCTGAAAACGTCTTTGTTGCGGATATCGAGGCGCCTTTGATCGCAAAGGCTCGCAAGCCCGGACAGTTTGTAATTGTATGTACCAGGGGCAATTACAGCGAACGCATACCGCTGACGATAGCCGGCGCGGATGCGTCAAAAGGTACTATAAGGCTTATTTGGCAGCGTGTGGGCAAGAGCACGGCGGAAATGTCGGATATGAAAGTCGGCGACGAGATCGACAATATCGCCGGCCCGCTTGGAAAGCCCACGCATATAGAAAAATTCGGTACCGTCGTCTGTATCGGCGGCGGGATTGGGGCCGCTCCGCTTTTACCCATAGCAGAAGGAATGAAAAAAGCCGGCAACAAGCTCATAAGTATCTTGGGAGCAAGAACTAAAGAATTGCTGATATTACAGGAAGAATTTGCGGCAATAAGCGATGAAATAATTATTGTCACCGATGACGGCTCTGTGGGCAAAAAAGCTCTTGTTACCGAGCCGCTAAAAGAAATTTGTCAGCGGTCGCCCAAGCCGGAACTGGCTGTGGCCATAGGCCCGGCTATCATGATGAAGTTCTGCTGCCAGACCACGGCACCGCTGAATGTGCCCACGGTCGTATCGCTCAATACCATAATGATCGACGGTACGGGCATGTGCGGCGGGTGCAGGGTGGAAGTGGATTCTAAGCCCATGTTTGTATGCGTCGATGGTCCGGAATTCGACGGCCACAAGGTCAATTTCGACCTGATGATGAAACGCATGACAGCTTATAGGGATTTGGAGCAGGAAAGTCTCAAAAAATACAAAGACCACGCGTGCAAAATAGGTTTATAAAGTGGAGTTGTCCGTGAACGAATCCGAGAAGCTATTGCAGGAAATGCTCGAAAAACAGAAAAACGGTGGTCTTAAGCCAGCCGACCGTTACGCAATCCCATCACAGGATATGCCTGCCCAGGATCCGGGTGTCCGCAAAGGTAATATCAGCGAGGTTGCCACCGGGTATTCGTCGCTCCAGGCCAGGCTCGAAGCCATGCGGTGTCTCCAGTGCAAAACCGCTCCGTGCATGGAGGGCTGTCCCGTAAAAATACGGATACGCGATTTTGTAACGGCTATTGCCCAAGGTGATGATGTTAAGGCGCTGGCCGTGATCAAGGAAAATTCACTTCTGCCGGCAGTGTGCGGCAGGGTTTGCCCGCAGGAAGTGCAATGCCAGGAAACATGCACCGTAGGTAAGAAGTTTAAAGATGTTGAAAAGTCTGTCTCGATCGGCAGGCTTGAGCGGTATGTAGCCGATCTCGACCAGGAAAGTAATTCTATTCCCCAGGTTGCTGCCCCCACGGGCAAAAAGGTAGCCGTGATAGGCTCAGGGCCCGGCGGAATAGTAGTTGCCACCGATCTTCGCCGCATGGGCCATGATGTCACGGTTTTTGAGGCCTTTCACAAGCCCGGCGGGGTAATGGTTTACGGGATACCGGAGTTTCGGCTTCCAAAAGCTATCGTCCAAAGGGAAATCGACGTACTCACGAAAATGGGCGTTAAGATCGTCTGCAATTTCGTGGTCGGCAGGACCCGGACGGTCGGTGAACTGATGAACGAGGATGGCTTTGACGCTGTTTATATCGGCGTCGGCGCAGGCCTTCCCAATTTCATGAATATTGCAGGCGAAAGCCTTATCGGCGTATATTCAGCCAATGAGTACCTTACCCGCGCCAACCTGATGAACGCGTACAAATTCGGCAAAGGTTCCGATACGCCCATAGCCCAGTCAAAGCGAGTAGCGGTGGTGGGCGGCGGCAACGTCGCCATGGATGCCGCAAGAACCGCACTGCGGCTCGGCGCCGAAAAAGTCTTCATCGTCTACCGGCGAAGCGAAAAGGAAATGCCCGCCCGCGTTGAGGAACTCCATCACGCAAAGGAAGAGGGCGTTGAATTCTGCCTTCTTCAGAATCCAAAACGCGTCATAGGTGACGAAAACTCGCGCGTCCAGGCCATCGAGATACTCAAGTATGAACTTGGCGAGCCTGATGCGTCCGGCCGCCGCAAACCCGTGGTTATACCGGGTTCGGAATTCATATTGCCTGTCGACACAGTGATTATCGCCATAGGCAACGGCGCCAACCCGCTCATCGGCCAGACTACCCCAGGCCTGGCGCTTAATAAGTGGGGCAATATAGTAGTGGACGAGAGCTGCAAAACATCGCTTGACGGCGTTTATGCAGGCGGAGATATTGTTCTCGGTGCCGCTACCGTAATATTGGCCATGGGACAGGGACGTATCGCCGCGGCAGCTATTAACGACTACCTCAAAACAAAAAAATAAGGAACCACGGATGGCCAGAACTCCTCAAGCCAAACGCTCAACGCAAATGGCCGACACCGTCGCCAACACGTTTGAATGGCTCATAACGGCTTTCATACTGGCGTTTGTCTTTCGAGCTTTCGTAATGGAGGCCTTCCGCATACCCACCGGCTCAATGGCTGATACCCTCAAAGGCGCCCATTTCCGCCTTCGCTGCGTTGAGTGCGGCTACCGCTACGATTACGGCTTTGTGCAAAGGGACTATGGCTTCAGTGAAGAATTTATCCCCAAAAACGAGCAGGAATTCCGCCCCGAACCGCCGCGGTGCCCAAGCTGCGGTTATATGTTAAGCTCCACTACCAAAAGCTCCGTCGCCAGCGGTGACCGAATCCTCGTCCTCAAGACGCTTTATCAGTTCCGCGAGCCTGATCGCTGGGATGTGGTTGTTTTTAAGAACCCCGAAATGCCCCGCATTAACTTTATAAAACGTCTAGTCGGCAAGCCCGGTGAAAAGATACAGATCATCGATGGCGACATATACATCAACGACAAACTCGTTCGTAAGCCGCCCCACGTCCAGGATGAACTCTGGATGCCGGTTTATAATAACGATTACCGGCCGGTCAATCCGGAGCAGCCTTATTTCAACCGCCACACCTGGCGCCAGCCCTTTGAGAATGTAGGCCCTTCGACTTGGAATTTCACTTCCCTCACCGATCCGTCCGCATTCACGCTGGACAGCCCAGGCAAGGTGTCCACTGCCGTTTATAACAGTGCCGTCGGCAACGAGATAAAGGCAATATACGCCTACAACGCCAATTTCATGAATGATATCATGCCTGTTGTAACCGATGTTAAGCTCACGTTCAGTGCCGATACCACCGCTTCGCCCGGCCTTATCGGGATCGCGATCAGCAAGTATGAGACCTTATACAAAGCCACCGTCGACGCCAATGGTCTTATGTCAATCACAGCGTCAACCGCCGATTCGCAGCCCGTTACTCTGGCCTCGACAACTCTCAAATCGATACCCAAAGGCAAATTTGTACCTGTGAGTTTTTCAAGCGTCGACCACATGCTCACATTCAACTTAGGCGATTCGTCGGTCAGCAAAGACCTCGGCACCGACCCCAATTCCGCCGGTAAACGGGTATATGGCACCGCCCCTTATGTCGGTATTCTCGGCTCAGGAAAGCTTACTTTAAGCCACATCGCCCTTTATCGTGACACCGCTTATCTCGACGTCTCTGCTTACGGACGCATGAGGTCGAGGGCCTCCGAAAAGGAGGCGTTTATGCTTGGCGAAGACGAGTTCTTCGTTTGCGGCGACAACAGCCCAAACAGCCACGACAGCCGCTGGTGGGATAATTACGGGATCGGCAACAACAAGCAGCATTACCCCAAAGGCATCGTGCCCCGCGATTACCTCGTAGGCAAGGCCATGTTCGTTTATTGGCCAAGTGGTTTTTCGCCCTTCAACAACCCGCGGCTGCCTGCCCTTATCCCGAATTTCGGTGCACTGAGGTTTATTTATGGCGGCGTGCCCGGCTACAACTAAATTCCGTGGCACGGTCTAGCGAAGCTAGGCCGTGGTCTTTGATTTCTGCTGCTTCAGCCCTGAAAGGGCTAAATTCGATAGCCCAGGGTAAGCGAAGCGCAGCCCTGGGGAAATATACAACCAAAAATAAGCCCTGAAGGGGCGAGATAAATACCTTTTCTACAAAGCACGGAAAATTTGGTTTTTTTCATATCCCTATCGCTAATCGCTGTTTGACTTTGTAGCCGTTTTGCGGTAACCTAACGTGATTATTTATCGGTCCCGCTTCAAAGCTGGGACGTATAGGATTAGACGTGTTTTATGGACGAAAATCAGATTCAGCAAACTGACAGATTCGAGAATATCCGCATTCTCGACGAATTGAAAAATTCATACTTGAACTACGCCATGAGCGTTATCGTTTCTCGTGCGCTGCCCGACGTCCGCGACGGCCTCAAGCCTTCCCAGCGGCGCGTACTGGTAGCCATGAACGACCTTAACCTCGGCCCCCGTTCAAAGCATCGTAAGTGCGCAAAGATCGTCGGCGATACCAGCGGAAACTATCATCCCCACGGCGACCAGGCCACCTACGGCACCCTCGTCCGCATGGGTCAGAACTGGAACCTGCGATATACAATGGTCGATCCGCAGGGTAATTTCGGCTCGATTGATGCCGACCCGCCCGCCGCCATGCGTTACACCGAAGCCCGCATGACCGCCCCCGCGATGGAGATGCTCGAAGATCTCAACCGCGATACCGTCGATTTCGTACCCAACTACGACGAAACCCGCACCGAACCGACCGTCCTGCCCGCAAAATTTCCGAATCTTCTCGTCAACGGCACCACCGGCATCGCCGTCGGCATGGCTACGAACATGGCCCCGCATAACGTCGGCGAAGTCTGCGATGCTCTGCTGCTGGTGATAGATCAGCCCGATTGCGGCTATCGGGATATCCTAAACGTACTCCCCGGCCCGGATTTCCCCACCGGCGGAACCATCTGCGGCAGAAAAGGCATCGTCGACGCCTACACCACCGGCAAAGGCCATCTTACCCTTCGCGGCAAGACCGAGATCGAAACCGACAAAAAAGGCCGCGAGTCGATCATCATCACCGAAATTCCGTACCAGGTCATCAAAACCAGCATCGTCGAACGCATCGCCGAATGTGTCACCAACGATATTATTAATGAAATATCCGATGTCCGCGACGAGAGCGATCGCACAGGTATGCGAGTCGTCGTCGAACTAAAACGCGATGCAGATTCCTACGTCGTGCTCAATAAGCTCTATCAGTACACGCCGCTGCAAAATACCTTCGCGATCATCAACATAGCCCTCGTCAATAACCGTCCCGAAACGCTGACGATCAAACAGATGCTCACGCTGTTCATCGAGCATCGCAAAATCGTCATACGCCGCCGCGCAAGGTTCCTTCTTGCCAAGGCCCGCAACCGCGCCCACATCCTCGAAGGCCTTATCCTCGCCGTCAGCGATATTGATGAAATAATAGACCTCATCAAGCGTTCGCCCGATGCCCCCGCGGCCAAGGCGAATTTGATGAAAAAAGCTCTCAAGCTCGTTGAAACCGAGACGCTCCTCCGCATCCTGCCCGAAGCCTTCGTAACCGGCAAATCCAGATCCGACCAGTTCCTCTCCGGCCCGCAGGCAGACGCGATCCTCACAATGCAGCTCCAGCGTCTCACAGGCCTGGAAATAGAAAAACTCGCCAAAGAATATTCTCAGCTCACAGAAGAGATCGCCGGCCACGAAGCGATCATTAACGATGACAACCTCCTCCTCGACATCATCCGCGAGGACATCCACGAGATCAAAGAAAAATACGCCGACAAACGCCGCACCGAGATCACCGGCGGCGTCGAATCGTTCAATCTCGAAGACCTCATCGCCGACGAAGAAGTCCTCGTCACCGTCTCCCATACCGGCTACATCAAACGTATGGATCTCGACGCATACCGCAAGCAGGGCAGGGGCGGCAAAGGCATCATCGGCTCCGATCTCAAGGAAGGCGATTTCCTCGAACACATGTTCGTCGCCTCCACGCACGATTATCTCATGGTCTTCACCAACCGCGGCAAGTGCTACTGGCTCAAGGTTTACGATATCCCGGCCCTGTCGCGTCAAAGCAAAGGCCGCAACATCGTAAATCTCCTCGATCTCGGCGACCAGAAGATCGCCTCGATCATAAACGTCCGCGCTTTCGACGATCAGCGTCAGCTCGTAATGACCACCCGCAACGGCATTATCAAGAAGACCGTCCTTTCCGCCTATGGCAATTTCCGCGCCAACGGCATAATAGCCCTCAAACTCGATGTCAATGACGACGTCATCGGCGTAGCCGTTACTAGCGGAGCCGACGAAATACTCCTGGCCACCCGCGACGGCATGGCCATACGCTTCAACGAAGTGCAGGTACGTTCCATGGGCCGGGCTTCCCGCGGTGTAAAAGCAATCACGCTGCGTCCAAAGGATGTAGTCGTGGATATGGTCGTCGTCCAGCAGGGCGCGTCGGTACTCACCGTCGTCGAGAACGGCTACGGCAAACGCACCGACGTAGACGAATACCGCGTACAGGGCAGGGGAGGCCTGGGCTTGATCAATATCAAGACCTCAGACCGCAACGGCCAGGTCGTCGCCCTCAAATCCGTCACCGACGGCGACGAACTCATGATGATCACCTCCAAGGGCATCGTCATCCGAACCGGCATCGAGGAACTTCGTGCCATCGGCCGAAACACCCAGGGCGTTCGCCTCATCAAGCTCGACGAAGACGATAAGGTCGTCGCCGTAGCCAAGATCGCCCATGAGGAAGAAGAAGACAAGGTACCCGAACCAGGCACTGCTCCAAAGCCGCCCACAGATGTACCCCCGGTCGAGGTAGTTGACGAAGAGGATCCGCAAGACGAATCCGCCGACCAGTAATACGGAACTTGCATAACGAATGATTCCTGCTTTGTGGCACGGTCTAGCGCAGCTAGGCCGTGTAAGCCCCGGCAGGGGCGTTAAGGAGTATGTAGTATGTAGGATGGGCAAGTACTCTTGCCCATGCTGTCTCTCGCAAGGGCTTTGTGGCCCAAGAAGAGACTTATCATCCCCGCGAAGGCGGGGATCCAGTATTGTTTGAAATTTGTTTTTTTTGATATTCTGAGTTTATTTCGTATTTCGAGCTTCGTGCTTCGGATTTGTTTAAAAACGCGTAACTCGCAACCCGTAACTCGTAACGGTTTTAGTGAATATGGCATCTAAAAAATTAACCAACTCCAGCCTCATCTACGTCATATCCGGCAAGGATGACTACCTCCTCGGCCAGGCCGCTCAGACGCTCCTTGACCAGGTAATCGCCCCCGAGCAAAGACCCATGGGCCTCCTCGACGGCGACCCGGACAAGATCACGATTACCGAAGTCTTCGACGAACTCCGCACGTTGCCGTTTCTAAGCGATAAGCGTGTCGTCGTCCTCAAAGCCGCCGACGATTTTATCTCCGAGCATCGCGAAAGCCTCGAGCGGTATTTCGATTCCCCATCCGGCCCGGGCGTTCTCGTTTTAACCGTTAAATCCTGGCCGTCGAATACCAAGCTCGCCAAAAAACTAGCCACAGCAGGCCGGCTTATCGAGGTCGATTCCTTCAAACCCGCCCAGCTTCCAGATTTTGTCATGACCCAGGCCTCAAGCCTCGGCAAGACCATTTCCCGCACCACCGCCCAGATGCTCGTCCACTTCGTCGGCGACGACCCCGGCCGCCTCTCAAGCGAGGTGCAAAAACTCGCCACCTACGTCGACGAAGCCAAGGTTATCGCCCCCGACCACGTCGAAAAGCTCATCGGCCATAACCGCATGTTCGATGCCTTCGCCGTGATCAATTCCCTAATGGCCTCCGACGCTGTTACAGCCATTGATAAGCTCCGGGCAATGTTCTCCGCCGACCGCGACGCCGAATATTCGATAGTAGGGGCCTTCGCCTGGCAGTTCAGAAGAATGTTCTCCGCCAAAGCAATGCTCGCAAAAGGTGCCAACCAGCAGCAGGTAATAGGCAAGGTGCGGATTTTCTACGAAAAAGAAAACTTCTTCCGCCTCCTCTCGAAGTTCTCCCTTGAGCAGCTGGCCAAAATAATCCAGGACCTCGCCGCCACCGACTACGCCATAAAAACCGGCCAATTAAGCGCTCCCGTCGCAATGGAAGAACTCATCTTCAAACTCGCGGCGAAGTAGCAAGGGGGCAGCAAGAGGGGGTATTGGGGCGCAAGGTAGGGAGGGGGTAGAGGAATTCAGAATACAAATGGGCAAATTCAATTGTTTCGCTGTTTTGGGGCGGTGGAAGCGGATTTTGGGCTTTCTCGACATTGTTGATTAATCTTTTTAGGGGGGTCAAAAAGTGTATATTTGGGGGGTGTCAGGGGGGTATTTCGTTGATTATTGATTATGGATTATTGATTATTTGAAGAAAAGCTGTGTGTCTGGGGGGTGTTTGGGGGTGTTTTATTGTCACAAAACAATTCGGGAATTTTGGGCGGTTCGCTTAAGTTCCTTGCTAAGCGATTTTTATGGAAGTGGGCAAAATTCGGACAAATTGGTCGCGCAAGTTGGTAATGTAACTATTTTGCTGCATAATAAACCCTAAATTTTGCCAAGGTGGCACTGATTTTAAGAAACCCGGGCGATGACTCTTAGGGCTCGGATATCAGGGCAATGTTCGGACGGATTTTTCACGGTCCCATTGTCTTGTTTTTGCCGCGACGATAAATACGTCTGCGTCGGCGGCATCGACGATGCCTGCGTCATGGCCGACGTTGGCGATTTTAAGCAGCAATTGGCCGCCTTTGTCGATGGCGATCGCCTTGAGGTGGCCGAAAGCATCGCGGACGAAATCGACGGCGGCGCTTTCGGTAAACAGATTCTTTGCGCCTTCCTCGGAGAGGATTACAGCAACTGCGTCGAATAATACAGAAGGGGTGCCTGCCAGTTGTCCGTCAGCGGCAAGCATCGAGCCATCGGCAAGGGTGGCACCGCCGACTTTGGGGGCGACGATCTTGACGACGGCGCCGGCATCGGTTGCAGCCTTTTTAATATTCTTAACGGCAGCAGCGTCTGAACCATCCGCGATCAGGATGCCGATTGTGCGACCCATGAGCGTGTTTTTCATTTTGCCGATGATCTGCAACGCGGGCGAAGGGGCCATCTCGCGGACGGGTTTTGCGGCTGAGGGCGGATCGGGCATTTTTTCAAACGCAAGACCAGCGGCGACGCGGCCGGCGAGGTCTTCGTCGATATGGCGGAGGTGGCCAACCATTGCCTGGCGGATATGCAGATGGTCGACCTTTGAAAGTTCAAACACTAACGCCGAGGCGATGTGCGCCTGCTCATAGACGGTTTGGCTGAGATAGAACTGCCGGGCCTGGCTGTAGTGGTCGGCGAAGCTTTCGGCACGGATGCGGCTTTTCTGGCCAGTTTCAGTTGACGCATAGCTACGAAAGCCGGCAGCGGTTTCGCGAGGTGAATCGTCAGACAGGGAGTTAGGCTCATATGCAACACGGCCGATCGGCTGGGTCATCTGCATGTGTGCATCTCGCTGCTGGTTGGCGAAGGGACACTTAGACGCATTGATCGGGATTTGGTGGAAATTGGCTGAGCCCAGTCGAGAAAGCTGCGTGTCGAGATATGAGAATAAACGGCCCTGCAATAATGGATCGTTGGAGAAATCGATGCCGGGCACAATGTTGGCAGGGCAGTAGGCAACCTGTTCGGTTTCGGCGAAGAAATTATTGGGCCAGCGATCCAGTACCATTCGACCGATCACTTTCAAAGGCACCAGTTCTTCGGGGATGAGCTTGGTAGCGTCGAGATGATCGAACGGAAAACTGTCGGCCTGGGCCTGAGTGAAAAGCTGAACGGCGAATTCCCATTCGGGGAAATTACCGGCGGTTATGGCGTCGAACATATCGCGGCGGTGGAAATCCGGATCGGCGCCGGCGATCTTGACGGCTTCATCCCAGACAGTGGATTGGAGGCCGAGCTTTGGACGCCAGTGGAATTTGACGAAGGTTGATTGGCCGGCGTCGTTAATGAGCCGGAAGCTATGCACAGCAAAGCCTTCGATCATACGCAGAGAGCGAGGTATGGTGCGATCAGACATAATCCACATCACCATGTGCATGGATTCAGGCGTGAGAGAGATGAAATCCCAGAATGTGTCGTGTGCCGTGGCGGATTGCGGAAAGCCGCGGTCTGGTTCCATTTTTACGGCGTGGATCAGGTCGGGGAATTTGATGGCATCCTGAATGAAGAAAACCGGGATGTTGTTGCCGACCAGGTCCCAGTTGCCTTCTTTGGTGTAAAACTTGACGGCAAAACCGCGTACGTCACGCGGGGTATCTACGGAACCGGCGCCGCCAGCTACGGTTGAGAGGCGAGTGAATACGGGCGTTTTCTCGCCTACCTCTGTGAGTATCCTGGCGGTGGTGTATTGTTTCAATGATTCGGTGAGTTCGAAGAATCCATGTGCGCCCGTTGCCCTGGCATGGACAATTCGCTCGGGAATACGTTCATGATCGAAATGCATGATTTTTTCACGAAGGGCGAAATCCTCCAGAAGGGTAGGGCCGTGGGGATTAGCCCGGAGTGAATTTTGGTTATCGGATAGCGGGACGCCCTGATTTGTGGTGAGCGCTGGGTGCTTGCCGCCAGCGACCTGGTGCAGTTCGCCGCCTGGAACGGAGCCGTTTTCCTGTTTGTGATTTTCAGAATCACTGGTCTTATTTTTGTTGCTCATGCCTGATCCCCCTATTTATTGCGGATGCGTATCGGCCCCTGACTTGATGTACCACGCAATTGTGTATCAAAAAAGACAAAGATGCAAACACGATAAACCTGAATTTGCATTTCGAAAAAGCTTAGTGTCTGGCAGTGAGATCCGGCGCTGGCGCTTAGGGGTTGGATATTGCGGAGCGGTTGAGACTTTTGCAGAGTTCTTTTAGGTGATTGACTTTTTGTTCGCCTAAGAAGGTTATCGGCCAGGCGGTTTTGTTGTGATTGAGGGGGTCAGTCAAATCGACCAGTTTCTCTGCGTAAACGGCGTCGGGGGTGCCTGGTATCGGGGAGAATTCGGCTAGCATGGAGCGGATGCCGAGGTCGGCGACGAATTTTAGGGAATCTTCTATTGCCTGGAGTTGGGTTTGGGGGTGGCCAAGCATGATATACGCGGTGATGTGGCGGGGGTTGGCGCCGGCGGTTAAGAGGTTTTTTACGGCTCGGGTGAAATCTTCAGCGAGGACTTTTTGGCCGGTGGTTTTGTGCCAGTCGGCGGCGTTGCTTTCAAAACCTATGTGGAAGGTTTTGAAGCCGCCATCCACGAGGGCTGCTGAAATAGCGGGGGTTAAGAATCTTGCGTGGACGGCATTGGGGGTGTGGAAATTAACGCCGGAGGATCTGGCGTATTTGAGGAAGGGCATAAGGGTTTTTTCGGCCTGGAAGAGCAGGGCGTCGTCGTAGAAGGCGATATCCTTTACGCCTCTTGCGGCCAGGAGGTCGAATTCGGCGATTACATCCGCTAAGGGCTTGATCTGGAAGGTCGGGCCAAAGGCGGCGGCTGCGCAATATGTGCAACGGTAAGGGCAGCCGCGGGTTATGGTCATTGCGCCGGTTTTGAGGATGGGGTAGAGGTGCCAGGGGATGGGGGTAATTGAGGGGTTAATATTCAGGAGGTGGTAGAGGGGGTGGAGGTTTGGGCCTGATATTACAAGGTCGGGGCCGAGGGTGGCGGAGTGGGAGGGGCAGATGGTGGCGTAAGGGCCGCCCAGCACTATCTTTGCGCGCGGGGTGATGCGGCGAAGGTCGTCTATTACTTCTTTGATGCCGGGGTACCAGTAGGTCATTACGGTCTGGATTAAGACCGCATCCGGGGGGGGCTGGGGGGTGAGCCAACGGTGGAAAGCGGTTTGGGGGATGCCGAAGCGGTAGTATTTGCGGGGTATATTTGCAAGCGGCGCGGGTTTGGGGATTATCTGCTGGAATAATTTGCCTCGGCCGAAGGGGTCGGGGTGGTTTTCTTTTACGGCGGGCATGAGGGTGCTCTGGCGATCGAGAAAATCAAAGAGGGTAAGATCGACCGCGGGGCCAAGAGTCGCGGCGGCGGTGAGCATTCCGTAGGGCTTGAGCCAGAAATCGTGGGCGGTGAAATCGTAGACGGGCGGGTTTATGAGCAGGATACGCATGGGCTATTTTCGCCCGGCTATAAGGATGGAGACAAAGCCCAGTTCAAAGAGCAAGTAAAGCGCGCCGGAAAGTGCGAAGAGGGAAATAAGGTCCGAGCCGGGGGTTATTACAGAAGCGGCGACGATGATGAAAAAGAGGACGTATCGCCTGCTCTTGTTTATGAGGGGGACGGGGAGCATGCCGATCTTGTTGAGGAAGAACATTATGACGGGGGTCTGGAAGGATATGCCGAAGGCGACGAGCATGGAGACCATGAAGGCGAGGTATTCTTTGAAGGTGAATGAACTGACGGAGCCGGCGAGGAAATCCTTGTTGAAATTTATGAGGAACTGGAGCGTTACGGGAGCTACGAGAATGACGCAAAACAGTGCGCCGGTAATGAAGAGTATGGCGCAGGCTGGGGCGGCGAGGTAGACGTAGCGGCGTTCTTTGGGATACAGGCCGGCAGAGACGAATTTCCATAGCTGGTAAAAGATCCAGGGTGAGGCAAGGAGTATGCCTGCCCAGGTGGCGATCTTGAGGTAGGTTGTGAAGCCTTCGGTTGGGGCGAGGATAATCAGGCCCGACTGGAGGCCGGCGGCTTTCATTGCGTCGTTATATGGCTTGATGAGATAATCGAGAATATCGCCGGTGAAAAAAAGGCAGGCTACTATACAGATGATCGCGCCGACTACGGCAAGGGCGAGGCGCTTGCGGAGTTCGATGAGGTGTTCGCCGAGGCTCATGGCTGAATCGAAAATGCCATGAGTTTCGGTTCGATCTTGATCTGGTGCTTGCAGGTTGGGCATTATGCTTTATCTATCTCGTTTTTGATGTCATCGACAGGATTGAGCTGGCTGACGTGTGAATCGATGTCATCTTTGATGCCGTCTTTTATCTGGGAGGCTTCTTTGAGGCCGTGTTTGAGTTCGGCTATGCTTTTGCCCAAGCCTTTGGCGACTTCGGGGAGGCGATTTCCGAATATGAGAACCGCGACTACCAGGATGATGACCCATTCGAGTCCGCCGGGCATTGAGAAAGCCAGCGTTTGAAGCGGCAGATTATACATTTTGATTCTCCATTAAGCCGGTCAAATATACGATTTGCCGGGTTGTCAGGTTGCGATATTTTAGTAACATTTAGCATTTTGATCACGGAGCCAAACTCCCTTTCGCCCCATCCGGGGCTTTTAAAAAGAAGAGGGAGATGCGGCCAATTATTTATTCCCATAGCTTGCGCTATGGGCTACTCCCTATCGCCACGTCCGTGGCTTCAAGAACGCAAATGCAATGCTTGCGGAGTCAAGCTCCCATTCGCCCATCCGGGGCGAAGAACACAAGCGAGACGCTTGTGCTACATTCGGGCAAAAAGTTACCAATCGGTAATACGACAAACATTTTAGGTGGAACGTGAGTAAAGTCAAGTAAAGAGGTATAATGGCGAGTTTAGAGTAGTAAATACAGGCATATACTGGTATCCTAGTAACACCCTATAAATAGGTATGCACGTGCAGAAAAAGAATAAGTACATTGCCATTTTGTTGTTCGCGGCAGTCGGAGCGGGGGTGCTTGTATGGGCATCGCTGGATTCAAACTGGATAAAGACGATGTCTGTCGAGGAATACCTTGGCAAGGCGGTGAATTTAAAACAGCAGCAGATCCAGTTATACGGCAAGGTGGCCGGGACGGCGGATGCAAATGGCGGCGGATTTGACTTGAAGGGAAGCCAGGGAGGTCTGATGCATTTGAGTTACGACAAAACATATCCCTCGAATTTTAAGGTCGGGGCGGATGTCCTGGTCAATGGGCAGGTGGATGAAAAGGGAGGAATTACGATCAATTCAATTTTGACAAAATGCCCGTCCCGTTATACGTCGAGGAAGACGAAATGACGGCATTATCGCAATCGCTGCTGACGGCGCAGTTTGTGTTTTTTGTGTTTGGGGCGGTTTTTTCACTGGTTTCGCTGAGGCTGGAAAAGAGCTGGGCACAAATTCTATCCGGGGCGGCTTTGAAGGCGGTTTGGGCGGGGACAGTGACATCGCTGCTTCTTGTGGGGCTGCTGGCATACGCGTTTGTTACAAATGATTTTTCGATTTACGCGGTCGCGTCCCACAGCGGCGTCGATTTGCACTGGATATATAAAGTATCGGCGGTATGGGCTGGGGCGCCGGGTTCATTTTTGCTGTGGTCGGCGATGCTGTGTTTGGTGGTTTCGTTCTGGGGCGGGGGCAGGGGCAAAAACGACGAGTCGACAAGGCGGACGGGGCTTTCGATAGCTTCGCTTGTTTGCGCGGTATTCGCGGGCATACTTCTTTTTGTGCTTGAGCCATTCGCGGCGACGCCTTACACAACCGATACGGGGACAGGTCTTAATCCGCTATTGCAAAATTTCTGGATGATCATCCATCCGCCGCTGCTGTTTGCGGGATATTCGTTGTTTGTAGTACCTTTTGCGCTGCTGACGGCGGCGATCTTTACGGGAGCGATCGGTGACAGGAACATCTTTCGTGAAGTGCGGCCGTGGGTTTTGATAGCGTTTGTATTTTTGTCGGCGGGCATTGCGACGGGGGCGAAGTGGGCGTATGTAGAACTTGGCTGGGGCGGTTTCTGGGCGTGGGACCCGGTTGAGAACGCTTCGCTGGTGCCGTGGCTTGCGGCGATTTGCGCGATACATGCGATCGCGGTGACTCGCAAGACGGGAAAGTACGGGGCTTTTACTGTGGCGGTTACGGGCCTGCCGTTTCTGCTTTGTTTGTTCGCGACGTTCGTTACTCGAAGCGGCGTGGTGCAATCGGTGCATGCTTTCGGGACGTCTGTGATGTCAACTGTGCTGCTTGGAGTAATTGGATTTTTTACGGGGTTGTGGCTTGCGTCGAATTACAGGGCTATCGGGCTGCTTAAGCCAGGCGGCGGTGAAAATGTGGTTTCGATGCGGGCGAGATTTACGCTGGCAGGGAACCTGGGGCTGCTGTTTTTGGCGGGTGTTATAATTGTTGCAACTATGTGGCCGGTGATCACTCGTTTGTTTATAGGGATAGTGATGGCACCGGACAGGGCATTTTATGACAAGATCACATCTGTCGTGATGGTGTTTGTGCTGATCGGGCTGATACTGGCAGGATCATATAACTGGACTCGCACAAAGCGTGCGCCGAAGATGCTTATTGTTTGCGGAATCATGTTTGCGGGCCTGGCTTTGCTGGGAATGATATTCGGCCGAATTGCGTGGCCGGTGGTTCTTTTTGAGGCATTGTGCCTGGCGGCGATTGCGTCGACGATCATGATGATGCGGGATCATTTCAAAAGCCGTCACTGGTTTACAAAGAGCGGTTCGGTTATCGCTCACCTGGGGATTATTGTGCTTGCGGCGGCGATAGGGATACAGGCCTGGGGGCAGGCGGCTAGGGAATTGAGCTTGAAAAAAGGTCAGAGTCTTAATATTGGGCATCATGCGATTACATACACGGATTTTCGAAATGAGAGCAGCGGCGGGGTTATGATGGTTGGGCCGCAGATAGAAATTCGTAAGCAGGGGCGTGTGGATACGGTATGGCCTCATAACGCGATTTATGATGAAAATACGCAGGCGGCGGAAATCGGGCTGAG
>MHYB01000067.1:23994-24231 GCA_001824635.1 Planctomycetes bacterium GWF2_50_10 | reverse complement strand
CCGATGATGAACTGGATCTGGGGTGCGATGGTGATGGTCATGCTTGGTGCGGTTATTTCTTTTTTGCGAGGCGCGGGCATGAAGGTTAAACCGGCGATACTGGTTCTTTTAGCTTGGGCGGGTTTTGCATGCGGGATGTCGCAGGCCAGGCCTAAAATGGTGCGTCTGATCGTCAAGGCGGATGTGGAGAATGTGTATGTAAACGTCAACTGGTATTTTGCGGGTGTCAGTGACGGC
>MHYB01000067.1:22775-23885 GCA_001824635.1 Planctomycetes bacterium GWF2_50_10 | reverse complement strand
TGGGCCGACGTCGGTGAGCTATTCATATTGCGTGAAAAACGCAAATGGCAAGAGCGGGCTTGATGTGAATATTCCCGGAGGCGCGGATTCGGTTGCGGTGTTCGTGTCGGGGGCGAAGAGCAAACTTGAATGCCCGGTGCTTGAGAATAAAGAGGAGCTTGCGAAGAGTTCTGGATTTGCGAAGGCATATATCGGCAGGAATATTGGGGCGGGCGTATTGACTATGAAGCTGACGGGTTTGCCGAGGGGCGAGGGGGCGAGCACATACAAGGTAATTGCAGCGTGGTCGCCAGTGGTGCTTTTGATAATCGCGGCTTTAGTAATGATATTTGGAAAAAAGGCGAATGGGGCAGCTAAAGGTAAATAATATATCCAAGCGATTCGGGGCGGTGGCCGCGCTGGATGGGGTGAGCTTTGAAGCCGGGCCGGCAAGTGTGGTGGCGGTGCTTGGGCCCAATAGCGCGGGCAAGAGCACTTTGCTTAACTGTGTTGCATCGGTGCTCAGGCTGGATGGGGGGAGCATAGAAATCGGAAATGCCAGGGTGGGTTATCTTGGGCATAGTTCATTTCTTTACGACGATCTGGATGCTCTGGCAAATCTGACGTTCTGGGCGCGGCTGGCGGGGGTTGATGGATATTCACAGAAGGTGCGGGGCTTGCTTGAGGCGGCTGGATTGGATCGGCACGGAGATAAGAAGGTTCGCGCACTGTCGGCGGGTATGGAAAAGAAGCTGTCGATTTGCAGGGCTGTAATAAATGATCCTGAAGTTCTGATACTGGATGAGCCGTTTTCGGCGCTGGATGAATCGGCACGGTGCTTTGCATTTGACTGCATAAGGCGCGTCCGCGAGTGTGGAGGTATAGTTCTTTTTACTACGCACCAACTTGAGCTTGCGCGGGAAGTGGCTACGCACACACTGGCCCTTTGCGGCGGGAAAGTGGTGAGCTATGGAAGGGTTGGGGTGAAGGCTTGATCAAAAGAGCTATATTGCTGGTGAAAAAGGATATCGCCATTGAGCTTTCGCAATTTCGCGCGGTGGGTACGATAGCAATAATGTCAATCCTGATCATTTTGATATTCGCCCTTGCGATGGGGCAGGCGATCTCGGC
>MHYB01000067.1:21154-22766 GCA_001824635.1 Planctomycetes bacterium GWF2_50_10 | reverse complement strand
TGGGGCGGTGCTGGCGATATCGTTTTTATTCTGCGGGATAGTAGCGGTCGAGAGAAGTTTTGACAGCGAAACACAAAACGGGGCGATGGATGCCATGCGGTCGATGGGGCAGACGGATTTTATTTTTTGGGGCAAGTGCTTGTTTGTCGCGGGCTTCCTGCTGGCTGTTGAGATATGGATATGCTTGGTATTTGCGGTGATGTTCAATTTTGATCTTTTTTCGTTTTGGCTGGGGATTTTAGTTTTGCTGTGCGGTTTTAATATTTCGTTCGCGGCTGTGGGGGTGGTGTTTTCGGCGATGCTGGCCAAGTGCAGGGGGAAGGGTTTTTTGCTGACACTGTTGGTTCTGCCGGTACTGATATCGCCGGTGATCGCGATTACATCGGGGCTTAAGGTCGTGCTTTCGGGTGGCGGGCTTGGTGAAATAAGTAACTGGCTTAAATTCCTGGCCGGCTTTGACGTGGTGTTTGTTGGGCTGGCATGGATAAGTTTTGAAAAGGTGCTTGAATGAAAAAGCTTGTTTCGGGTTTTGCAGTGATGAACCTGCTGGCGGTTGGATGGGCGGTAACGACCGCGCTTACTGTGTGGCTGGTGATGATGTATGCGCCGGTGGACGCGGAGCTTGGGTATTCGCAGAAGATTTTTTATGTCCACATCGGCTCGGCGGCGGCAATGATGATCGCAGTGTTGTCGGCATTTATTTGCAGTATATTGTACCTTGTGCGTCGCAATCTTCGGGCGGATAACTACGCAGTGGCATCGGCGCAGACGGCGGCGGTTGTGGGGGCGATAGTGCTTATTACCGGGATGATGTGGGCAAAAGCGGCATGGGGGACGTTCTTTCCGCTGACGGAAGTGAAATTGCTGATTTTCCTGTTGCTTTGGGTGATATTCGTTGCGTATATCATTCTGCGTAATGCTATTGAGGATTCGGGGATAAAGAGAGCTGGATCGGCAGTTTTTGCTGTATTCGGCTTTTTAACAATGCCCTTTGTGTTGTTTATAAATCGCTGGGCTGAAATGCCGAGCCAATTGCATCCGACTGTGATAACGGCCCACGACAGCGGCATGGAGCCAAGAATGCTTGTAACACTTTTGTGCAGTATCGTATCGTGGCTGCTGGCCGGGGCGGTTTTGATTATCGTGCGCGCAAAAATTGCTGAAATTGAGCAGGCTTTTGAAACTCTGGAGACAAAATGAACTGGGCAATAACAACTTACCTGCTTGCTTACGGGATACTGCTTGGATACCTGATCTTTCTTTCGAGCAGGATCAAAAAACTCATATTCAAAATTGACAGGGCAAAAAGATGAAGCTCTGGGTAACCGGCATAAGCCATCACAACTGCCCTGTGGAGATACGGGAAAAGATAAATTTTTCGGCGGATGAACAGGCCGAGTTTCTCCATCGCATCCACAATGTGGCGGATATCGCGGAAGCACTGGTTTTAAATACCTGCAACCGGCTGGAGTTCTATATTTACTGTTCGAATTCGTTCGATGCGGCTCAATACGTTACATCGGTTATTTCGGCTATGCGGCCCGACGGAGCGCAGTCATGGCACCGGTCGTGCTATATACATTCCGGAATCGCGGCGGTGGAGCATCTGTTC
>MHYB01000067.1:16222-21146 GCA_001824635.1 Planctomycetes bacterium GWF2_50_10 | reverse complement strand
GGGGGGGCTGGATTCGCAGATAATCGGCGAGGGACAGATACTTTCGCAGCTTAAAAGCGCATACGCTATATCTATTCAGTGCCGCACAAGCAAGTTTATGTTCCACAAACTAATGCATACGGCTTTTCATGTGGGCAAAGCTGTGAGGGAGGAGACGCGTCTTGACTGCGGGGCGTGTTCGATAAGCGTTGGGGCGGTGCGGGCAGCGGGTGAACTGATCGATCTTAAAAAAGCACGCGTTATGGTAATCGGCGCAGGCGAAAACGCACAGCTTGGTGCCAAGTGCCTGGCGTCCCTGAAGGCGATGGAGATCGTAGTCGTCAACCGTAACGTAGAGGCCGCGGAGAGCGTGGTAGAACGGTTGGGTACCGGGTGCGCGATATCGCTATCACAGTTATATTCAGCAGTGCGAAGCATCGACGTAATAATTGCGTCAACAGGCTCGGCTGAGCCGATACTGCGGTATGAGCCGTTGAAAGCGGCACTGGAAGGCAGCGATAGAAAGCTGATCATATTTGATGTAGCTGTGCCGCGAGACGTAGAAGAACAGGTTGGGCAATTAGCGAACGTGCGCCTGTTTAACATCGACGATATCAATGATCTGTCCGGCGGTGATATTCACAGTCATAACCACGAGCTTGCAAAGGCCGACAAAATAATCCAGCAACATGTCAAAGAGTTCAGCAAATGGCTCGATACACTTAACGTGGTGCCGATCATCAGCGAATTGACGCAGCGGCTTGTGCAGCTTGCGCGCGGCGAGGCTCGGCGTTATTCCGGGCCGGCACAGATGGAATCGGAAAAGCTGGAGTTGTTTGCGGAATCGCTTGTGAAGAAAATTCTGCACGGCCCGATAACCTTTATTAAGAACGCGGGCGAGGAACCGGATTTTGAGCAGCTCCAGGCGGCTGATCTCATCAACAAGATCTTTCTTGAGCAGGGGGCTGAAGATAAATGACGCGCTTACGAATAGCAACGCGAGCGAGTGAGCTTGCCAAGGCACAGAGCCGATTTGTGCGCGGGCTGCTTGAATCACTGACAAGTGAGGTTGAGTTTGAGCTTGTTGAGATTTCTACGGCTGGAGATCAGGACAGGTCTGTGCCGCTGTGGAAGCTTGAGGGTACCGGGTTTTTTACGACACAGATCGAAAACGCGCTCAAGGAAGGTCTTGCGGATATAGCGGTTCATAGCTTTAAGGACTTGCCTACATGCTGCGATGCGCAGTTAACCGTGGCTGTTGTGTGCGACAGGAAATTTGTTGAAGATGTGGTCATTGCGAGGGGGAAGGGGAATTTGAGAGACCTGGCGGCTGGGGCGCGAGTGGGTACTTCGAGCCTGCGCCGAATAGCTCAATTAAAAAGATTTTACCCGAATTTAGAGCCTGTGACTATCCGCGGCAATGTGCCGGGCAGGATAGCGAAGGTCGATCAGGGCCAATATGACGCGATAATACTCGCGCGTGCGGGACTGGAACGGCTTAGGCTCGCGCACAGGATAACGCAGGTGCTGGACGCGGATCAATTTATCCCAGCGCCGGCGCAGGGGGCGCTTGCTATCCAGACACGCGTGGATGATGAGTTTACGCGCGGGCTTGTAACGCGACTGGATGACAGGGCATCGCGAATCACGGCGCAGGCGGAACGGATGGTGCTGGAAATACTTGAAGGGGGTTGTCATGCGCCTGTGGGAGTGCGTGCGGTAATAACTGGCGAGGATATTACGATAACGGCTTTTCTGGCTGATATCGACGGATCAAAATATTTGCGAGACACTGTAAGGGGGCGGGCTGAATGCTGGCAAAATCTCGCCGTGCAGCTTGGGCAGGCTCTGCTTGGGATGGGCGGCAGGGAGATTCTGGAGGGGATAACTAAAATATGAAAAAGTCAAAGGTCTATCTTGTGGGGGCTGGGCCGGGCGATCCGGGTCTTATTACTGTGCGCGGGGCCGAACTGCTGGCCCAGGCAGATTACATTGTTTATGACCGGCTGGCAAACGCTTCGCTGCTTGGACTGGCGCGTAATGATGCACAGCTTATCTCGGTGGGCAAGCGGTCCGGAGCGCACAGCTACAAGCAGGACGAGATAAATGATCTTCTTGTGGATTTGGCAAAGCAGGGGAAGACGATAGTTCGACTTAAAGGCGGGGATCCATGCATTTTCGGTCGAGGGGCTGAAGAAGCGGGCCAGCTTGTGCGTGAGGGTATCGAATTTGAATTTGTGCCGGGGGTGACGGCTGCGCTGGGGGCTTCTGAATACGCGGGCATTATGCTTACACATCGCGATTACAGTTCGGCGGTGGCATTTGTAACCGGGCATGAATCAGATACTAAACCTCAAAGCTCGATTGATTTTGCCGTTCTTGCGAAATTTGACGGCACGCTTGTGTTTTATATGGGTATGGGAACGTTGGAATATATCGCATCTGGTTTAATCGATAACGGAATGGACCCGGAGATGCCCGTGGCGATTGTGGCAGACGCAACGCTTGCGACGCAACGGATAGTCATGGCGCCGCTGAGGGAGATCGGCCGAATAGCTCTTGATGCTGATATTCGGCCGCCGGCGGTGATCATTATCGGCAGAGGCGCAAAAAGCGATGAGCAGCTGCAGTGGTTTACGTCTAAGCCGCTGTTTGGGCGAACGGTTATTCTTACGCGGGATGCGGCTGGCAATGTTGAATTTGCGCGTCGAATTGCCCAGCAGGGCGGCAGTGTTATGCAGTATCCATCGATAGAGCTTGTTGGGCTTATCGGGCAAAGCTCGTTTGAGACGCAAATTTCTCATCTGTCTGAATTTGAGTGGGTGTTTTTTACAAGTGCAAACGGAGTGGATTTTGTGTTCGAGCATCTTGCGTCAGTTGGCAAAGACGCCAGGGTTTTCGGGGCAAACAAAATCGCCGCTATTGGTGCAAGGACGGCGGACAAGCTGAAGCAATATGGTATTGTCGCCGATTTTGTTCCGGCGCGTTTCACGACGGCTGCGCTGGGATCGGAATTTAAATCTAAGTTCCAAATAGCAGGTAAAAAGGTTTTGCTGCTTCGCTCGGCGATAGCGAATAACGATCTTGATGCGGGGTTGGCGGCAAGCGGGGCCCAGCTTGTGCGAATAGATGTCTATACGGCAAAACCAGTCGCATTCGATCCCAAGGGGCTGGTAGATCAGGTTCGCAGGCAAAGGGACAACTGGCTTACGTTTACAAGCGCATCAACGGTGGACGCGTTCTTTTTATCGGTGAATGCCGATGTGATCAAAAATCGGGTAAAGATACTTTCAATCGGGCCTGTGACCTCCGAGCAGGTTCGAAGGCACGGTCTTGATGTCGATCTCGAAGCAAAAGAGCATACGACCGCGTCGATGGTTGAGACATTATGTGAATATTTAAAAGAGAGCACAGATGCTTAATATATCCAAGTTGTACTGCTCGGCTCCGAGCGATTCCGACGGGCTTCGTTACCATCGCAGCGGCGAGGGCAAGCCGATAGCTGTATTCAATATCACAGCGCGGTGCAATCTACGTTGCCTGCATTGTTACAGCGGGTCTACCTGCGCGGCCGGCGATAACGAAATGTCGACTGACGAGGCAAAAACCTCTATAACGCAGTTTGCTGATTACGGCTGCCCAGTTGTGCTTTTCAGCGGTGGCGAGCCGTTGATGAGGGAAGATTTTTTTGAACTGGCCGGTCATGCGAAAAAGGCAAACATCCGAAGCGTAATTTCGACTAATGGTACGCTGATAGATTATGAGCGAGCACAGATGCTCTCGCAGCTTGGCATTGGCTATGTCGGTGTTTCGCTTGACGGGCCGGAAAAGCAACATGACCATTTTCGCGATTCAAAAGGTGCGTTTTCGGCAGCCCTTCGTGGTATCGGAAATTGCAACAAGGCTCATGTCAAGACAGGGCTGCGTTTTACGATGACATCTGAAAACGTCGCTTTTGTGCCTGAAATTTTTGAGATAGCCAAAAATGCCGGCGTGCGGCGGATATGTTTTTATCACCTCGTGCGCAGCGGACGCGGGGCGGCTCTTAAATCACAGTGTCCCGCAAAGGCGCAGACGCGTCGGACAATCGATACTATAATTTCACTGACGGAAAAATATGTCAGGCAGGGCTTGCTTGATGAAGTGCTCACAGTGGGCAATCACGCGGATGCGCCGTATCTGCTTTTGCAAATGAAAAAGAACTGCAGGGCGGGTTATGACAAGGCACATGAACTGCTTGCGGCAAACGGCGGCAACCGGTCGGGCCAGGGTATCTGCTCTGTGAATTGGGACGGCAATGTCTATGCGGATCAGTTCTGGAGAAATTATTCACTTGGCAACATTCGCAAAAACAGTTTTCGTCTCATTTGGGAAAATCCACTCGATCCTGTACTTAAGATGCTCCGCAACAAGGATAAATATGCCGACGCTCGCTGCTTGCGATGCAAGTGGTTTGCGCTTTGCCGTGGTAATTATCGTTTTCTGGGAGCAGACGCTGCGATAGAGAATTGGGCTCTTGAGCCGCAATGTTATTTGACAGACGAAGAAATTGGAATTGGAGAATAAAATGCAGTTTCCGATAAACCGCATGAGAAGATTACGGTCGACACCGCAGATGAGAAGGCTCGTTGCTGAGACGTCGTTGAACGCCGACAGCTTTGTATATCCGCTGTTTATTTGCCCTGGAACAGGTATCAAAACGCCTATAGCGTCAATGGAGGGCTGTTTCCATTATTCGCCGGATATGCTTGCCGCTGAGATAGACCAGTTAGTCGAAGTCGGAGTAAATTCCGTGCTGCTGTTTGGGGCGGGGGATAAAAAAGACGAAACGGCCTCCTATGCATATGACCCCAAAGGCGCGGTTCAGCAGGCGATAGGGCAGATCAAAAAAATTAATGCCTCCATGCTTGTCATAACCGACGTGTGCCTGTGCGCATATACCAGC
>MHYB01000067.1:14507-16144 GCA_001824635.1 Planctomycetes bacterium GWF2_50_10 | reverse complement strand
TCTCATGCGGCGGCCGGAGCGGATATCGTAGCGCCATCGGATATGATGGACGGGAGAGTTGGAGCGATACGCTCGATGCTCGATGAAAACGCATTTCAAGACACAGCAATAATGGCATATTCCGCTAAGTACGCTTCGGCGTTTTACGGCCCGTTCCGCGGGGCGGCTAATTCGGCGCCGGCTGCGGGTGACCGCAAGAGCTACCAGATGGATCCATCCGCTGCAAGGCAGGCTATGTGTGAAATACGCCTTGATATCGCGGAGGGTGCTGATATGGTGATGATCAAGCCGGCGATGGCTTACCTTGACATAATAGCCGCAGCACGGGGGCAGTTTGAAATTCCAATAGCGGCTTATAACGTTTCGGGTGAATATATGATGATCCATGCCGGGGCCAAAGCGGGCGTATTGGACCTCAACTGTGCCATGATGGAATCGCTTATGGCCATACGCCGCGCGGGGGCAGATATAATTATAACGTACTTTGCCAAGGCCGCGGCGAAACTGCTCAAAGGAGGACGGCATTGATCTTTCCGCGCGTCATAGCTTTTGAACTTACCCGCAAGTGCCGGTATAACTGCCTGCACTGCCGGGCAGGGGCTGCGATGGGGATCGGCGATGCGCTGGATACTTCGGCGTGCAAACGCATCTTGCAGTCGGTTGGGGCCTGCTCGAAGCCTTTGATCATCTTCACGGGAGGAGAGCCGCTTGAGCGGGATGACATTTTTGAACTCATCGCATACGCGAAATCGCTGGGCCTGCCATCGGCGCTGGCTACTTGCGGTTACAAGCTTGATTCTAATGCGGCGGAAAATATCAAGACGGCGGGAATCGGCGCGGTATCGCTTTCGCTGGACGGGCCAACACGCCAAATGCACGATTCTTTCCGCAAGTCGAGCGGTGCTTTTGATGCCGTCGTAAACGCATCTGGGATTCTTAAGGCTCATGGTATAAGGTTTCAGATAAATTCCACAATAACAACGCACAATGCGGATATGCTCGACGAGCTGGCCCGCATAGCCGGCGAGCTTGGCGCGGCTTGTTTCAATATTTTTATACTGGTGCCGACGGGCAGGGGCGAGGCGATTTCCTCGCAGCTGTTGGACCGCGACCGTTACGAAAGCGTTCTTGAAAAGCTTGCGGGTATGAAGCGTGAAATGCCGATCGACTTGCGTGTAACCTGCGGCCCGCAGTTTGCAAGGATCATGGCTACGCGCGATGCGCCGGTTCCAGTCAAGGGCTGCCTGGGCGGTAAGGAATTCGGGTTTATAAGCTATCGGGGTGACATCCAGATATGCGGCTTTCTCGATATTTCTGCAGGCAACCTCGCGAAAAACGATTTTGATTTCGGCAAGTTGTGGGCTTCATCGGATTTCCTGAATTCAATTCGCAACCGGCCGTCATTTAAGGGTAAATGTGCCGCCTGCGAGTATTTGGAAACATGCTCCGGATGCAGAGCTCGCGCTTATGCTGTTACAGGTGATTTTTTAGCATCAGATCCTATATGCCAATACAGGCCCACAAAATGACTGCGAACCTGACTGACTTCGATAAAGAACTCCTTAATCTGCTCCAGGCGGGTCTTGAGCCGATTGGAAAGCCGTTTGCACTTATAGCCCAACAGCTGACTTCAAATG
>MHYB01000067.1:0-14334 GCA_001824635.1 Planctomycetes bacterium GWF2_50_10 | reverse complement strand
TCCCATAACTACATCCGTGATCACTATTTTAACCTGTGGTTCACTCTCCAGGGAGCCAGCCTGGATGAAATGAACCATACCATTGATCCTATCGCAAAACGATACGGTATCGAGTTCCATATTCTACCGGCCATAACAACCTTTAAACTTGATGTGCGATTTGACGCGAAAAGTTCGGGCAGGCGTCTGCTGGCTTCGAGGGCTAATCCGGTCCTTACAGAAACAGGCGAGCCTGTTAAACTTTCGCCCCAGCAAGTTGCGACCATAAGGAAACTGCAGCAGCCGCTGGCGATCATATCAGAGCCGTTCGATGATATCTGGCAAATCGCCGGGCTTATCACGTCCGGCGTTATAAAGCGAATCGGTGCAGTAGTTGATTATCGCAAGCTGGGCTTTGCGGCAAACGCGATGTTCGTGTGCGAAGTGAAAGAATCGGATATCCATCGCATCGGCCAAGCCCTTGCGAAGCTGGAAAACGTAAGCCACTGCTATCAACGGCCAGCCTTTGAAAACTGGCCCTACAATCTTTTTGCGATGCTCCATGGCCCGGATATGCAGAGCCTGGGCGAAACAGTTTCCACGTTCACGAAGGAACATGCAATCGTGAGTTTCGCATTGCTGCAGACCATAAAAGAGCTAAAGAAAACGCCAGTGCGGGTTTAGCTCCGTCGGGCTTTATGTTTTCGGCAGAGGTCGCTCCAGCAGGTCTGTCTCAATCACTTCTTTGGTTTTAGCATTTACTCTAAGCGTCTTGATCTCATATGGCGAAAGCGTGATCTTATGCTCCAACCCGATGACGGGCATTTTCAAAACCGCGGAGCGGGCTTGACCGGTCGGCTCGAAGAGTCTGACAATAATATCCTTGCCGTCGTGTGACTGTTTTAAAGCAGTGATAGTGATCGCCTCGTCACAAAGCAATGCAAGCCGGCTCGGCTGGGCGCCTTCTCCGGATGGGAAGAATGAGAGAGCAAACGGCTTTTCGTTTTTGGCAAGGGCCTCCCGGTCGATGGCTTCGCGGCGGCTGTTATACGGCCCGGCATTGAACCAGAACCGAAAGATCCGCTCGCCTTGATCCATACGAGGGGTATAGCGGTCGCATTTTACGATCGGTTTGTCACCAATGGGATGGCCAGAGTAAGTTGGCGAACGGAGCAGCGTGAGCCTGAGCCCCTGATCGGAAAAATCGCAGGCGTATGTGCCGTTATTAATGCAAGTAAAGAGCAGATCGTCGGAGCCGGCGGCAACACCAACCCATTTCTGTGCTACAGCTTCGGTTCCATCGCATGGCAGCGAAGTTGTGCCGTAGGCAACTTGCCCGATATGCCTGGTGAATGCCGAAGTCATAGGCAGCGAAAGTTTGAGCATTTGATCTTTTTGATTCCAGAAGACTCGCACTTCTACTTCGATTTCCGTACCGGATTTGGGCAGTTTATATCTCTGGCAAATCGCGGAGCATTCGTATTGAAACAGAACTTCGACTACCGACCTTACCGGCCCATCTTCTACAACCCGCACGGAAGGAAGCAGGGGATCTTTAAAGCCGCAAAAAGCAGCTGCGGTATCGCTGTCCATCAGCTTGAATGAGCCAAGGACTTTCCTGAAGCTGGTGACGTTCATTCCCCACGGGTCGCAATTATCTTCTATAACAATCGGTGCGAATGCGCCTGGTTTGACATAGTCGATCCCATCGACTGCGTACTTATCAACCATGCCTGTCTGAGTATTTATAATAAAATTGAGACGTTCTGTTGTGAATGCGATTACTCCATCTTTCTGCTTTAATGCAGGTTCGGGCTGTTTTTCCAGTTTGCGAGCCACGCAGTTAAAACGGTTCATGCCGGTTTTGAGCTTGGCGTCGAATACAACTCGCTTACGCCAGTCAATGGCAAGTGAACTTAGCTCCTGCTCGACTTGTGAAGAGATCGCCGTCCCCGCTGCATCCTTGAGATCAAAGATCGAAAACGCGCCCGAGTTATCGAAATCCGGAAGATTAAATTCGCACTCTACGCTGGTTTGAATATCGTATGGGTGCGGGTTATAGACGAATACCGGCGTTTGGCCGTCAGCGGCTTTGGGCTGACCGCTTGCAAGGGCGAAAAACGCCCGTGCGCGCAAACGCGAGAGTATTTCAAGACCGTGATCCATTTGGCGAATCGCTGCTTCCTCTGCGGGCTGGATAGCTGAGCCGGGAAGAATGTCGTGAAATTCCGCATTGAGCAGGTCGCAGATGACTTCATGCAACTCTTGTGAGGGATAAGGCATGAGGCCGTTGAGGTCAGCCTCGCACGCCATTTTTTCCATCATGTAGAAATCGTTTTCGAGCTGGCGGTGCTTCTGCTTGATTCGTATCTGCGATGAATAGCAGCCCGGCGCCCAGGGGTTAAGATCCCTTTCCACGCGAGGCAACTGTGATTTGAGGCTTGAGAGTTTGCTGAAATACTGATCCGGAGTAGAATGCCTTATTTCCAAATCTTTAGTTTGAGCTATCAGGGTGTTTACATCCTGAAGGTCGGCCCTTGAAGGCCCGCCGCCATGATTTCCAACACCCCAGAGAATAGTGGTATAATCGGTGGTGGCGAATTCTTCGATCCTCTTTTGTATCGTTTCTTTTGCCTTGCCAAGCGGGGTGTTATACCAGCCGACGAATCTTTGCCCGATCACCTCGGAACCGTCGAAGCCGACCCAGACGAAACCGTTATGGGGCAGTTCGAGGAATTCCTTCTGTGGGCGGCCGAAGAGATATGAATCATAGCCGCTCTTTGCAAGGATTTGAACAAGACCCTGCGTGTGACCGAACGGGTCGAAGTTTATGGCGGTGGTGGGTTCGACTCCGAAATGCTGCTTGAAAAAGGCTTTGCCTTCGAGTATCTGGCGCACAAACGATTCGCCGCTGGGCATATTGCAGTCTGGCTGAAGATACCAGCCGCCCATAATGTGCCATCTGCCAGCCTTGACGAGTGCCTGTATTCGCTTAAAGAGGGCCGGTTCGTATTCGAGCACCCATTTGTATAGTGTGACCTCGTTGTGATTGAAAATGAAAGTATCATTCTGCTCGCACAACTCGGCTGCTATGCGGAAAGTTGAAATCGCTTCAGCCGCACCTTCTTCCCATTCCCATAACCAGACTGGATCGAGATGTGCGTTACAGATCAAATGTATTTGCCTGGACATTATAACTCCGAGTTTCTTTACTAAATTACAGACGCATTTACGCTTGCTTCGGTTACTAAGAAGCTAAAAAGTCAAATGATAAACTATTTGCGGTGTATTTCCAGCATCTATTGTAAATTCACAAGGCATTGACAAAGAAATTGGCATCTGTGGTTTATTTGGCATATTGCCCAAATAGAAACTAACCCGGACATTGTAGGTGCGAATCATGTTCCCGCTAGCAACATGGGTTGTGCGACGACGGAAAGATATTCAAGAACTTTTAACTTAATTTGACATCTGGGGACAATATTTTATAATGTCCACATATGTCAGGGCATAGATAAAAATGTCTAAGGAAAGCTATTTAATGCAACTTTCAGTAAAAGATACTGCTAAAATCCTGAATGTTTCTGAAAAAACGATCTATCGCTGGATTGAACAGCAAGTAGTACCAGTTTATCGGATTAATGAACAGTACCGATTCAATCGGTCTGAGCTGCTGGAGTGGGCCACCTCCCGGCGAATACAGGTTTCTCCTGAAATATTTCAGGAAGCTGAGCAGAGCAAAACTCCTTTGCCCAGTCTTTCTGACGCTTTGAAGGCAGGGGGTATATCTTATCGGGTAGGGGGCAGCGATAAACCTTCGGTGCTTCGTGCCATTGTTGATATCCTTAATCTTCCTGAGGAGGTTGATCGAGGGTTCCTGTACCAGGTACTGATGGCTCGCGAGACATTAGGCTCTACCGGCATAGGAGATGGGATCGCTATTCCGCATGTCCGAAATCCGGTTGTGCTGCATGTTTCCAAACCCGGCATGACGCTGTGTTTTTTGGATCATCCGATCAATTTTGGAGCGATTGACGGTCAGCCCGTAGACACGCTGTTTACGCTCATCAGCCCGACAGTGCGGGCACATTTGCATATATTATCCCGTCTTGGTTTTGTTCTGCAAAACCAGGATTTTAAAACGGCCCTCAAGCGCCAGGCGTCGCGCGAGGAGTTGATGGAAACGCTGTCTCGCGCGGAGGCTGCGATTCCCGCATTGAATGCCCATAATGGGGATGCTTGCCGGCAATAACGAAAATGTTTGGTTCATCAAAATAGATGGATTTATTGATGTTTTCTGACCTTATCATAATAGCTATTATTCTTGCAGCAGCGAGCGGGTTGCCGGGACTGTGCCTTCCGCGAAGGACAGTTTGGGGGCAACGCATTGCTGCAGCGATGATGAGCAGCAGTTCAATACTTGGATTGGTCGGTGCATCGCTGGTCTTGGGAGTTGGTCAATCTCGAGTATTGAGCTTTCCCTGGCCTGCGATGGGCAATTCAATTATCGGCATTGACGGATTGAGTGCGTTTTTTCTTGTGCCGATCTTTTTTATGGGCGGGCTTGGCTCAATTTACGGAATCGGATACTGGCCGCAGCTTCGGCATCCAAGAACGGGCAGAAAGCTTCAACTGTTCTGGGGATTATTGACGGCAGGCATGATGCTGCTGGTCATCAGTAAACATGCTATTGCTTTTCTGCTCGGGTGGGAAGTTATGGCGCTATCAGCGTTCTTTCTGGTCGCGACCGAAGATCATAAGGCCCAGTGTCGGCAGGCAAGCTGGATTTACATAATTGCCACGCACATCGGCACGCTGACACTGTTTGCGTTGTTTGTTCTGTGGCGATGGGCGACAGGGTCCTATGACCTAAAGCCTGTTGCCGGTGATGTGATCGGCATAGGTGTGTTGAATGTTCTGTTTTTCCTATCGCTGATAGCATTTGGATTAAAAGCGGGCGTTATGCCGTTTCATTTTTGGCTTCCCGGCGCACACGCCAGCGCACCGAGTCATGTCTCTGCTATGCTTTCCGGTATTGTGCTGAAAATGGGCATTTATGGATTAGTGCGGTTCCTGTCGCTGCTGCCCGACCCGCCTTCGATGTGGGGTGGTCTTATCCTTCTGCTTGGCGCGATCAGCGGGCTGCTCGGCGTTGTGTTCGCCATCGGGCAACATGATCTCAAACGGCTGCTTGCGTATCACAGCGTCGAGAACATAGGTATTATCCTGATGGGTTTGGGGCTGGCAATGCTGGGACGCTCGGCTGGCCAGCCGGAGTGGATAGTGCTGGGAATGGCAGGTTGTCTGCTGCATACATGGAATCATAGTATATTCAAGTCGCTGCTGTTTCTAAGTGCCGGCTCGGGGGTACACAGCGTACGCACTCGGCATATAGACTCTCTTGGCGGACTGGCCAAAACTATGCCGTGGACGGCTGCGATGTTTGTCATCGGCGCGGTCGCAATATGCGGCCTGCCTCCGCTCAACGGGTTTGTTAGCGAGTTATTTGTTTATCTGGGGCTGCTTGGCACCATGAAATCCGATGGAGTAATGGGGTCGGCGGTCGTGATCGTCGTGCCGGTATTGGCCATGATCGGAGCACTAGCGGTGGCCTGTTTTGTGAAGGTTTTCGGCGCGGTGTTTTTGGGAACTCCCCGCACTCTTGCGGCGACTTGCGCGCATGAATCACCCATGACCATGCGGGTGCCGATGATTGTTCTGGCGGCGAGCTGCGCGATTATCGGCTTGGCGCCGGTGCTGCTGATCCCAATCCTCGACAATGTGATAGCAGGCTGGATGATCGAACCAAATTCTTCAATAATGAGCATAGGCAGTGTCGCACCGCTGAAAATGATAAGTTTTATCTGGGCAGCATTAATCATTGTGGTGCTATTGTTAGCGGCCGTTGTGAAACTTCGCAATCGAGTTGTCAGTCGCGTCGGCACATGGGACTGCGGTTATGCGTATTCGACAAGTCGGATACAGTACACGGCATCGTCATTTGCGCAGATAATTGTGACAATGTTCCGCTGGGTGCTTCGCCCGCGCATGCATCTGCCACACATTGAAGGGCTGTTTCCAAAACCCGCCCAGATGAGCAGCCATGTGGATGATCTGATACTGGATCGGACGATAACGCCCGCCAGTGATAAGTTTGCCAAATGGTTCGGCTGGTTCCACAGATTTCAACAGGGAATAACACAGCAATATGTGCTCTATATCCTGATCACAGTGATTTTAATGATGAGTACGATGATACCGTTTAGGGAGTTTATTGCGAGGTTGTTCGCACGGTGAGGCAAAGGATAGTGCTGATCCGTAGCGAAAAAAATAATTATGTTAAGTGTTTGTATGATACTTGCGGCAATCGCCGTATTAGGTTTTAGCGGTTTGCCGGTTTTTTTATTTTCATTGCGTTCGGCGATGGGACAGCGGCTTGCGGCAGTATGTATGGTTCTAGGCAGCGTGATCGGACTGGCCGGCATAGCGGCGTCGTTCTATGAGGCGGTGGTGCCAACGTTATGCTTACCCTGGTTTTTGCCGTGGGGTCAGTTTGTAATAACAATAGACATCATAAGCGTATTGTTTTTGGTGCCGGTGTTTATTATACCTGTGTTTGGTTCAATTTATGGGCTGAGGTACTGGAAACAATCGGAACATCTGGAAAACGGCCGAAGGCTTGTCTTTTTCTACGGCGCCCTTGCCGGCTCCATGGCACTGGTTGTTGTTGCTCGTGATGCTGTTCTTTTTTTGATCGCATGGGAAATTATGGCGATCGCGGCTTATTTTGCCGCAACAGCTGAGGACGACAACCCGGATGTGTGCCGAGCCGGCTGGGTGTATCTGATCGCCACACATATAGGGACGTTATGCCTTATCGCTATGTTCGCCCTTTGGCTCCATGCGACGGGTTCATTTGCACTAAACTCGGCACAGGGAATATCAGCCGGCGCAGCGGGGACGATCTTTGTGCTGTCACTGATCGGATTCGGGTTCAAGGCGGGAATAATGCCGCTGCATGTATGGCTGCCCGGCGCCCATGCCAACGCACCAAGTCATGTGTCGGCGGTGATGTCCGCTGTTATGCTCAAGATGGGCGTATACGGGTTAATCCGCATGACCGCACTGCTTCCGGTAACGGCGGCATGGTGGGGTTGTGTGGTATTGATAGCAGGAGCGATTACAGGTGTAGCGGGAATCGCTTTTGCGATAAGTCAGAATGACATCAAACGCATGCTGGCATACAGCAGCATCGAAAATATCGGAATAATTATGATCGGCTTAGGGCTGGCGCTGCTGGGCCGGTCGCAGAACCAGCCGGAATGGATACTGTTGGGACTGGGCGGTTCGCTGCTGCATGTGTGGAACCACAGCCTTTTTAAATCATTGCTGTTCTTTAACGCCGGAGCGATCATCCATGCATCACACACACGGAATATAGATCAGATGGGTGGTTTGGCTAAACAGATGCCGTGGTCAATGGCTCTGTTTGTGGTAGGGGCGGTTGCTATCTGTGCGCTTCCGCCGCTGAATGGCTTCGCGAGCGAATGGCTGATTTACAGCGGCCTGTTTCATACGCTGGGCCTGGGCGACGGGCCGGGATTTCCTGTTGCCGCGATAGCGGCAGTGCCGCTTGCGATCATCGGAGCATTGGCCGTCGCGTGTTTTGTGAAGATATTCGGCACGGTATTCCTTGGGACTGCGCGTTGTGAGCCTGTCAATGATGCGCATGATCCGTCGGCAAGCATGATAGTCCCGATGGCCGCTATGGCAATGGGGTGCGTGTGCATCGGATTGTTCCCGATGATCGCAGCCAGCTGGCTCGACAGCGCGGTCAAACTATGGGTATCGCTGCCCGAGCAAACGGTGTCCCTTACAACAGTGGTGCGGCTGGGGTGGATCACTAAAATGAATCTGGCGTTTATTGTGCTCGTCGCAATAATTGCCTTCGCGTTAAAAAAGCTGGTACGAACCAAAGTTATCAGCGAGGCCGGAACATGGGACTGCGGCTATGCCCAACCAGTAACACGGATACAATACACCGGATCATCATTCGGCCAGATACTTGTGAACCTGTTCGCGTTTATTCTTTGGCCCAAAATTCACTTTCCGGCCATTCGCGGCTTGTTTCCCAGAGTTGCGCATTTTAAAATCATTGTTCCGGATACCGTTCTTGACCGGCTGGTGCTGCCGCTGTTCAAGACAGCAGGCCGGAATCTGCCTTGGCTCCGCGTTTTACAGCAGGGACAGACGCATTTATATGTGCTGTATATTCTTGTCATTTTAATAATTTTACTTATCTGTGGTACGATTGGAGTTTGATCATGACTGATACAATAATCCATATCTTTTTATTGTTGACGTTGCCTCCTTTGCTGCTGGGCGTCATTAACAAGACAAAAGCGTTGTTTGCCGGCCGAAAAGGCCCGCCGGTGCTTCAACTTTATTATGATATTATAAAGCTCATGCGTAAGGGCATGGTACTGAGCAGGACGACGACATGGGTTTTTATTGCCGGGCCGGTCGTTACGCTCGCGGCGGTGGTGCTGGCGGGGATGCTCATACCGATTGGCCAGTTTGATGCACCGATCGCTTTCGCAGGCGACCTGATCTTTTTTGCTTATCTCTTCGGCTTGGCAAGATTTTTTACAACGGCCGCGGCATTGGATACCGGCTCATCTTTTGAGGGAATGGGTGCGGCTCGCGAAGTGACTTTTGCGTGTCTTTCCGAACCGGCGCTGTTCTTTGCCCTTCTGGTGCTGGCAAAGATATCAGGCTCACTAAAGCTCACAACTATGTTGCATAGCTCGACAAGCGCGTTCTCAGTAGCAATGGCGGCACCGTTGGTTTTGGTTTCGATAGGACTGTTTATCGTACTACTGACCGAGACGTGCCGGATTCCAGTCGATGATCCTAATACACACCTTGAGCTGACAATGATCCATGAGGTTATGGTGCTCGATCACAGCGGGCCGTTATTCGGCATAATACTCTATTCGGCAGCTATGAAGCTGTTTGTTCTGGGTACGGTTTTGCTGCACATAATCACTCCGTTTCAAATGAACAGGATGTGGTTGAATTGGCCGCTGTTTATTGTGGAAATTTTGGGGCTGGCAATCGTGATAGGCGTCGTGGAATCCGTAATGGCCAGGCTCCGAATGCGTCACATACCATATCTGCTGGTATCAGCCTTGTTGTTCTGCGGATTCAGCTTTATTCTTTTAATGAGGTACTATAAATGACGAATCTGCTCAATACTATCCTTGTAACCATTCTGGTGATGAACCTTTTTGCGTTAGGTACAAGCCGGATACTCGCGGTCACTCGCGTCGTAGCTGCGCAGGGCGTATTACTGGGTTTCATCCCGTTACTCGTACATAAGAGTTTGGTTATGCCGGTGCTACTGATGGCCGCGGCGGCGATCTCTATCAAGGCAATACTTATCCCATCTATAATAGTTCGCGCGTTGCGCGACGCCCAAATTAAACACGAGGTAAAGCCGCTGATAGGCTTTCTGCCGTCGATCATACTCGGCGCGATCGCGACAGCGTTCGCGTTGCTCTTTGCGGGCCAACTTCCGCTGGCCGGCAATCATTACGATACGCTTCTGGTGCCCACAGCTATCGCAACCGTCCTGGTTGGATTTATTCAGTTGGTTACCCGCTACAAGGCGATCAGCCAGGTTATCGGGTATCTTATTCTGGAAAACGGTATTTTTATTTTTAGTATGTTGTTGGTTGAAGCGATGCCGCTCATCGTCGAGATGGGGGTTATGCTGGATCTGTTCGTTGGTATATTCGTAACATGCATTATCATTAATCATATTAACCAGGCGTTCTCCTCGATGGACACTCGCGAACTGGTTTCTCTTAAGGAATAATTATGGCGTATGTAATGATCTTCTTTCCGCTTGTGATGGCCGCTATCGCCGCGGCGGTTCCCTCGAATCGCCTCAGGCCCTGGCTGCTGCCGGTTACGGCGGTTGTGCATTTCGCGACGACGGTATTTGTGCTGATACGGCCCGACCTTATGGTAACCGCCAAATGGCTGATTTTAGACCCGCCCGGCCGAATCGTGCTGCTGGTTGTCAGTACCCTGTTTTTGTTCTGTTCGTTTTATACGGTGGGTTATCTTCAGTACAGAATGGAGCGATCCAATCGCGTTTTCTGCGCATGTCTGCTTGGTTTTTTGGGCATTATGAGCATCGTTGTCTGGTCGCATCATCTGGGCCTGATGTGGGTAGCAATAGAGGCGACCACTCTTTGCACGGCACCATTGATTTACTTCAATCGCACACAGCACAGCATTGAGGCTACCTGGAAGTACTTGATGGTTGGCTCGGTCGGCATTGCCTTGGCGCTCCTGGGCACGTTTTTTCTGGCGTACGCATCATTGCAGGCAGGGCTTGAATCCACATTGGTTTTTGAGGATGTGTTGCAGGATGCCGCGCTTTTATCCAAGCCCTGGCTTCATGCGGCATTTATCCTGCTGCTGGTAGGCTATGGCACAAAGATGGGACTTGCGCCAATGCACACATGGAAGCCGGAAGTCTATGGCGAAGTGCCGGGAGTTGTTGGGGCGATATTTGCCGGCGGCGTTACCAGTTGCGCATTTCTGGCGATCATGCGTATATATCAGATATGTTTAGCCGCGGGGGAATATGCGTATATCTCGCGAATGCTGCTGTTCATGGGTTTGTTTTCTATGGCTGTAGCCGGGCTATTTATGGTCAGCCAGCGTGATTTCAAAAGGATGCTTGCGTATTCCAGCATAGAGCACATGGGCATACTTGTGCTGGGTCTTGGTATTGGAGGGCCTGCTCTGTTCGGGACGATGCTTCATATAGTGACAAATGGTATGACCAAGGGCGTACTATTTCTTTCCGCCGGCAATATCCACCGCGCGTATGGCAGCAAGAGTACGGAGATAGTTTGCGGAGCAATGCGTCGGTTGCCGCTATCCGGGTCGCTGTTTTTGGCGGGATTCCTGGCCATCACCGGTTCGCCTCCGTTTGGCCCGTTCATCAGCGAGTTCGCCATTCTGAATGGGGCGTTCAGCGATGGGCGGTTTGTCACTGCCGGGCTGTTTCTGTTATTGCTGCTGGTGGTCTTTATTGGCATGGGCGCAACCGTGCTAAAGGTTGTTCAGGGTCGCGCACCAAAACAGGTGCAAAATACACCATATCGCGACGGCCTGCTCACCGCCGCGCCTGTGGTAATATTTATGGGCATTGTATTGCTTTTGGGCTTGTATATTCCCGCCCCCTTGAGTGGAATGCTCAATGACGCGGTTCGTTTTCTGGAGGGCCGACCATGATTAATTCCCACTTTGCCACAATGACAAACGGCAGGGCAGTTAAGCTTGATGTTATCCCGACACTTGCGTTTGACGACTTTAAAAAAGCCATTCTCGACGGCACAGCGGCGGGTCAACGGGTATCGGCGATGTTCGGTGATCCAACCTCGCAATCGGAGGTGACGCAGCTTTATGTTGTAATGGCCGATGACGAGCAGAACCAGCTTTACATAGGCCGAACTCATATAGAGGGCGATCAATTCCCATCGCTTACGCCGCAGTGTCCGCAGGTACATCTGTTTGAACGCGAAATTGCCGAGCAGTTTGGATTAAAGCCGATCGGCCACCCGTGGCTCAAGCCCGTGAGATACCATCGCTCAAAAACCGGCCGCGATGCCTGGAATAGACCGTCGGATCAAGCTGTATTGCCGGCCGTATGCGATTTTTTTCAAGTCGAAGGTGATGAGGTGCATGAGGTGGCTGTAGGCCCGGTGCATGCCGGTATTATCGAACCCGGCCATTTTCGTTTCCAGTGCCATGGCGAGCGAGTGTTTCACCTGGAAATCGCGCTTGGATTTCAACACCGCGGCGTGGAAGATGCCATGATCGGCGGACCAACCAAACGCTCAATTCACTACGCCGAAACATTAGCAGGCGACACGACTATTGCTCATGCCACCGCGTATTGCCAGATAGTCGAGGCGCTGGCCCATTGTCAAAAAACCGCTCGTGCGCAGATGCTGCGCGGCGTTTCACTGGAACTCGAACGCCTGGCCAACCATGTCGGCGATTTGGGAGCGGTAGCCAATGATGTTGGATTTTTGCCCACGGCCAGTTATTGCGGGCGTATTCGCGGCGATTTTCTCAACCTGACGGCGCTGCTGTGCGGGAGCCGTTTTGGTCGAGGGATGATCCGGCCGGGCGGAGTTGGTTTTGATATTGACGATAGCCGCGCATCTGAGTTGCTCCGTCGCCTGGATAAAGCGGAAAAGGATACGGCCAATTCGGTAAATTTGCTCTGGGATACGCCCTCGGTTATGGCCAGGCTTGAGAATACGGGGCCGCTGCCAAAGCATATTGCAGTTGAACTGGGCATAGTTGGACCAGCGGCGCGGGCGTCTGGTCTGGTTCGTGATCTCCGGCAGGACCAACCTTCCGGTATTTTCCGATTTTCCCATATTCCTGTTGGGACTTGTGATACAGGCGATGTCTTCGGACGCGTTTTTATTCGCTGGGTTGAAATCCAGCGATCTATTAAATTCATACGAGAGCAGATCGGGGCCATTCCCGCAGGGTCGCCGTTAGTAAAGGTCGGCTCGCTTGCGCCGGATAGTCTTGTTGCTACTCTTAACGAAGGATGGCGCGGCGAAGTTTGCCATATTGCAATTACAAATGAACAGGGCAGCTTCGCTCGTTATAAGGTTGTAGATCCCTCGTTCCATAACTGGGCTGGTCTGGCCTATGCCTTGCGGGGCCAGGAGATATCAGATTTTCCGCTGTGTAATAAAAGTTTTAATTTGTCTTATTGTGGGCACGATTTATGACCGTTAAGGAAAAATTATGTTCAAGATAATTCTCGCCCGATTGCGGCAGGGTCACCATACGATGGAATACCCCGACGGCCCCGCGCCGAAGTTGTCCGATAGGTTCCGCGGCTGCCCGGTGGTTAAAGCGGACGCATGTTGCGACGGCTGTGCTGACTGCGCCGGCGTTTGTCCGACGGGCGCTATTGTTATAAAAGACAACCACCCTTGCATCGACATGGGCAAATGCCTGTTCTGTTCTGAGTGCGCAAACGCGTGCGGGCAGCAGGCTATTAAATACTCAGATGATTATCGTCTGGCCGCCCGTCGGCGGGAGGATTTGGTTGTATGTAATGATAAGCCGGCAGGCCCGTGTGATGTCGAGATGGAAAGGGATATAAAGAAGCTGTTTGGCCGATCGCTAAAACTTCGCCAGGTAAGCGCGGGCGGCTGCAATGCCTGCGAGGCGGACACAAACGTGCTTAATACACTTGCGTGGGACCTGGGACGCTTTGGCATCCAATTCGTCGCGTCGCCGCGGCACGCGGACGGATTGTTGATCACAGGGCCGGTTACACAAAATATGCATCTGGCGCTGAAAAAAACATACGACGCCCTGCCTCAGCCGAAGATAGTCATCGCGGTTGGCGCGTGCGCTATCGCGGGTGGGCCGTACATCGATCATGAACAGGTTAAAAATGGGGCAGATACCGTCGTGCCCGTGGACCTCTATATACCCGGCTGCCCGCCGCATCCATTGACAATACTTGATGGCCTGATCCGGTTTCTCGGCCAAAAGGAAGCAAATTGATTATTGATTAAGGATTATTGATTATTTGAAGAGATGGTTTTTGGGGGGGGAGCATGGAGTGGAATTACAAAACTAGCGCGCTGTTACCCCTAAAATGATGTTTACCCAAAACTCAGAAAGTGACTTGTCATCCCCGCGGAGGCGGGGATCCAGCATAAAATACTGTCGCGCAGCGACACCTCATTTCTGATTCTCACAAAGCCAATAGCCCGTAGGGTGGGCAAAATTCCTATTTTGCCCACCGATCCTCCTATTCACAATTCACACTTTTCACACTATTCACACATTCCCACTTTTCCTACCTTTCAGATTTTTTTCTCCAATCTCTTTTGCATAAACTCCTTACATCGTTCCCGTATCACTTCCTGCAAAACTCTTTTCATAAGCGCCCTATGAACTTTAGTTGTAAAACCTGTCACATATCCCCACACATTTTCGAGCATAAACCACAAACAGAGTCTGACCATTTTACGTTCTCCGAAAAAAAAATGTTTACCGAACCCGTACCTGTTTATAGCAATGCCCCCAATAAAAAAGAGCACCGCCGCAATTACGCTTATGCAGGCCCGGAAGAGCCTTGAAGAACGCAAAAGCAAACGGTGCTCTCTGCAGACATACATTACGCTCACTTTCGTCTTTTGGCTTAAAACGCTTTGGAAAGGATTGCCACGAAAAGACAAAGCTAGCGAAGCACATATACAAAAGAAACTATGTAGCCAGAGACGG
>MHYB01000066.1 GCA_001824635.1 Planctomycetes bacterium GWF2_50_10 | reverse complement strand
AATGGAGGGATGAAGAAGCTCGCAAGGAATTTTTGAAAAAGGCCGACGGGGCCTCGGCCAAGCTTGGTGAGATACTACAAAATCAGCAGCGAATCCGCAGTGAGATCGAAAATTCCAGCGCGGAGGACTGGGATGCGCGGTACGGCCAAAGCGGTATATGGGATGCGCTTGGGGCGGACCTTTTCAATACGACATGCCTGAAGGGCCAAGTGGATTATTACAGAGCGGGGGCGCTGGAAAAGATGCCGGGGATACGGGCGGCAAACGGTGTGCTGGATATTTTCGCAAAGCTTCCCAAAAGCGCACAGGATGAGCCTTGGGCGATACTGATGCGGGCGAAAGCTTATTCGATACTGGGCAAATGGGAGGCGGATAATAAAAAGCTTGCGATAGAGCTTTTTAAAAAAATAACTTCCCAGCAGGGGCTTGCGGCAGAGGTTTATTTTCCAGCGGTGATCGGGCTTTACGGGGTTGAAGTCCCGTCTGCGGCTGTTATTGAGGGGCTTAGTGAGCGGATGGCGGCAAGTACGCTTTGCGATGATCTCGAAGCAAATTTGATGCTGGGGGTTTTGGCAAAGCGGGCAGGCAGCGGGGCGATCATGGAAAAGGCGGCATCGCGCTGGCCTCAAGCGAAGGTGATCGCGGGTGAAATCGCGATATGCGATATAATAGACGGCAAGAGCGTATCGCAGTTTGATTCGCAGGTTGGTGCGGAAGCGGCTCTTGCAAAGGGGCCCCAGTATTGCAGGTACTTTGTTGCGCTGGCCGGCGATAAACAATTTGCAAGCGGGGCGGTGCTGGCAGCGGCGGCGGCAGCCATAGAGGCAAATGAGCCATGGCAAGCGGGGCAGTATTATTTGAAAGCTGCCCAGACCGGGACGGCGGCTGCAAAAGAGCAGCGAGCAAACTGGGCGAAGAAGGCGGCTGTAATAGGCTATAACATAAGCGAGGACGGGGCCGGATGTAACCTGGCCAGGCAAGCCTTCGAGGAATACTTTAAATATGAACCCAGCGGCACTGCCGGTGCGATGGAGTTTTCTTATGCCCAGGTGCTGGGAAAATGCGGCTGGCGAGATGAGGCGGCCAAGAAATTAACGGCTATCGCGGCGGATGCCTCAAGCCCTTTCCGATGGCATGCTAAATATACATTGCTGGAAGAGTCGCTTTCAAAAGCTGGATCCAACGATGCGAAATACAAGATCGCCGGCGAACTGGTTCTGCTGGCGGATGATAAAGATGTGAGCACGGAAGTGCGGACGGCGGCAGGCGTATTGTACTGCGGGAGCATGCTGGCCACGGGTGAGCCTGACGCGGCGGCGGCGGTGCTGAATTTTGTGGACGGCGGCGGGTCATTTGTACCAAAACCTGACGCAATGATGTATAAGGCCCAGGCGAAATTGATACTGGGCAGGACGGTTGAGAGCGGCGAGGATTTGACGGGCCTTGCGGGCGAACTTTGCAGGGCCAGGGCAACAGGCATAGAAGTGGTAAGCGAATACGTTGAGAACATTGATAAGCATCTGGCCGCGACGCGCGATCCTGCAAAAGAGCTTGCAATGATGGAGGCGCTGACTGCTGGGCTCAAGTCCTGTGAAGGTAAAAAAGATGCCAGGCTGGCAGCGGCATTTTACACGCTTGCGGCGATGAAGGCACAGGCGGATGTAAATGATCTTATCGCGAAATGCCAAACGGATATGAAGGAGTTTGGGCAGGACTGGGGGCTTATGGCGGCCATGGGCAGGCTGGAGATGGCCGCTAACGACTGGGACAAGGCGGCCGTTTCATGGGCACGGTGCTCTTGCGGCGTAAAAGGCGGAACCGAGAGATGGTGGACGGCCAAATACTACGAATATTTCTCGCTTTCCAGGAAGGCGGGAGTAAATAATACAGAACTTGTGCATTCGATGGAGGTTACGCAGAACAGTTATAAGGGAGGTCCTGCGATTTGGCAGGTGAAGTTTGATGATCTTCGAAAACAGCTGAATTCCAAATTTTAGTTTCGAGTTTTGGGTTTGAGTTTTAAAGGCGATAGCTCGTTGGCGGATATAAGTAACAAACACATAGCTGGACTGCTCAACCAGATGCGGTTCGCGACGGAATCACAGAAGTCTAAGCAGCTGGACGCGGCCGAGGGGCTCCTCAAACTCCTGGATGAAGACCGGGAGTATCCACTCGAGTTTGTATGCTACCATATTACGGGCTTTAGGCCCAAGGGGGAGTGGGCACAGGATACGATACACGGCAATGATCTCATAAACGATCTGCGGGAGTTTGTCACTAGGCTCAGTGAGTTGGTTTGCAGGGATGTTAGTGAGGTGGATGGCAAAGTGTACAGCATAAATGAGCTTGCCGAAAAATTAGGGGTGGCCACGAAAACTATCAACCGTTGGCGCAAACGCGGGCTTATGTCGAGGAAATATCTTTTTGCCGACGGCAAGAAACGGCTGGGGTTTTCGCAGGCCAGCTGGGCGGAATTTGAGAATGGAAACCGTGACACGGTGGATAGGGCTAAGGGATTTTCGCAGCTTAACGAGCAGCAGAGGGGCGAAATAATTTCCGCCGCCAGGGCGATAGCGGCAAAAGGAGAAATGAGGAGGCGCACGGCTATAGATGATATAGCTAAGCGAACTGGCAGGGCCAGGGAAACGGTTCGGTATACGCTGATAAATTATGAAGACCAGAGCGGGCGAAAAATATTCCAGAACGTAAGGACCAGGCTTGGGGCAAAGGATTGCGTTTTACTATACAAGAGCTACGCCTCAGGGGCAAGCGCGACAGACCTGATGAAGAAGTTCGGCAAGAGTAAAAGCGCTATATACCGGATAATCAATCAGAAGCGGCTTAGGGATTTGCTTTCGGGAAAAATTGAATTTATACCGAGCGATGAATTTAAGGCGTTGGCAGAAAACAGTGAAACAGCAAAAATACAGGAGTTTGACAATTACCTGGGCGGGCTTAGCATTACTACTGGGCTGACGAGAGCACAGGAAATGGAACTGTTCCGGCGTTACAATTTTCTAAAATATTGCGCAAGCACCGCCCTGGACAAGATGCGGGAAGTAAAATCGCGAAGCAGTGTGATCAAAGAGATTGAGCGGTGGCTTGAGCAGGCGGGGCGGATACAAAAATTCATTATCGAAGCCAACCAGGGATTGGTCGTGAGTATAGCAAGCAAGCACAGCCCGGCCGGGGCGAGCGTGGCTGACCTTGTGAGCGAGGGAAATTTATCGCTGATGCGGGCAATGGAAAAATTTGATTATGGCAGGGGTTACAGGTTCAGCACATACGCGACGTGGGCGATAGCGAAGGATTTCGCAAGGAAAGCGGGCGCTGAAGCCAAAATCGAAAAGGCGGTGAGCGATGATATGGAAAATGTGCAGAAGAATCTTCGCATATCCGACGCATCCGGCGCGGCCGTGCTCGAAAAAGCCAAACGCAGCCTGGAGCAGGTGATCCGGGAAAATCTCGACGAGAGGGAGCAATACATTATACGGCAGCATTTTGCGCTTTCGGATTCCGTGATACGCAAAAAGGGAGCGAGCCTTAAGCATATCGGTGAACAGCTAAATCTTAGCAAGGAACGAGTAAGACAGATCGAGCTTGAAGCGTTAGCTAAGCTGCGTCACTGTTTAAGCGAAGAGGAATTCGGAATGCTGACGGCGTAAAATGGCGGGCAAGATTCAAATTTCAAATCACAAAAAGCAAATCTCAAACAAATTTAACATTCAAAAAAGAAATTCAAAAAAAGAAAATCAAAACAAAACAGTAATGATATAGTTCACTGGGTTCAATTCGGTGGGCAAGAGTACTTGCCCACCCTACGGGTATGGGTATGGGGACGGGTACTGAATTTATTTTACGACTTCGGCGCAGCGGGTGCAAATATCGGGGGTGGCTGGGAGTTTGCCGACTGTGGGCCAATAATTCCAGCATCGCTGGCACTTCTGGTGCTCGCTCTTTTGGGCGACGACTTTTGCCGGGCCTGCTTGTTTTTGCAGTTTGACTTCGCTTACGATGCAAAGCCCCGCAAAAGCCCCAAGGCCCAGTTTTTCGAGTGCGGCGTTTAGATTTTCATCTGTGCTGTAAACAGTTACCGATGCTTCCTGGTTGGAGGCAATGAGTTCACTTTGTCTTAGGCCTTCAAGGGCGCGGAGCACTTCGTCGCGGAGGTCCGTAAGCATTGCCCATTTGGGTTCCTCGGTTTTGTGATCAATGGCTGGATCGGGCTGGGGCATTGCGGCTAAATGGACCGTTGTGACATCCTGAGATTTAAATTTCATCGCGGCCCAGGCTTCCTCGCTTGTGTGGGCAAGCACGGGAGCGAGCATTTTGATCATTGCGTCAAGTATGCGGTACATCGCTGTTTGGCCGCTGCGGCGCGTTATGCTCTTTGCGCCATCGCAGTACATCCTGTCCTTGAGGACATCCATGTAGATCGCGCTCATGTCGACTGCGCAGAAATTGTAGATCAGGCCATAGACGCGGTGGAAGGCGAACTCATCATAAGCCGATCGCACTTCTTCGATGAGTTTGTTGAGTCTTTGCATGGCCCATTTATCTATCGCGAGCATATCATTGTACGTGACGGAATCCGCAGACGGATTGAATTCGTCGATATTGCCGAAGAGATAACGCAGCGTGTTGCGGATCTTGCGGTATGATTCCTGAAGCCTGGAGATCAAAGCGTCGGAGCATCGCATGTCTTCCTGGTAATTGACAGATGCGACCCATAGACGCAATACATCGGCGCCGTGCTTGTGTACTTCTTCAAGGGCACTGACGTAGTTGCCAAGGCTCTTGGACTGCTTCATGCCTTTTTCATCGACGGTGAAGCCGTGGGTGAGGACGGTTTTAAATGGCGGTGCGCCGGTCGCGCCCAGTGCAGGGAGCAGTGAAAGCTGGAACCAGCCGCGATGCTGGTCTGAACCTTCCAAATAGAGGTCTACCGGTACTTGCAAGCCTGCCTGCCTTATCACGGAGTGCCAGGAGCAGCCGCTTTCGAACCAAACATCGAAAATGTTCTCTTCTTTTTGAAGGTCGTCGAACGTGAAGCCTGCCGGCAATGTGAAGTTTTCGCCGAGAATTTCTTTTGGTGAATCCGTGAACCAGGAATCCGAGCCTTTCTTGCGGAAGTGCGCCCCGACGGCGAGGACGCTTTCCTTTGTGAGAAGTGTTTGGCCGTCTGAATTGTAGAATGCCGGTATTGGCATGCCCCATGCCCGTTGTCTGCTTACGCACCAGTCCGGGCGGGATTCAAGCATGCCGGAAATTCTCTTTTGTCCCCAGGCAGGCACCCAGTTAACGGTATTTGTGCTTGAAAGGGCGAGATTGCGCAGAGTTTTGCCGTAAGCGGGTATTTGTTTATCGACCGCGATGAACCACTGCTCGGTAGCGCGGAATACCACGGGTGTTTTGCTTCTCCAGCAGTGGGGATAGCTGTGTACAATCTTGCCAGCGGCGAAGAGTACGCCAATGTCTTTGAGTTTGCCCACGACCACGGGATCGACTTCGAGAACGTTCTTGCCCGCGAGCCATCCGGGGACTGTGGCATCGTAGCGGCCGTCGTCCATAACGGGAGAATATACGGATAGGCCGTATTTCTGGCCGGCGAGGTAATCCTCTACGCCGTGGCCGGGCGCAATATGCACAAGGCCAGAGCCGTCTTCGATCGTCACATAATCGGCGCAGATCACCATATATGCGTCTTTTTCCGTGGGATTGTTTTCAACGAGCGGGTGAGCATAACGCATGCCTTCAAGCCCACGTCCTTTTACGAGCGGGCCGGTTGAATACGCTCCTTCGGCCAGGCCCGCAGCGGCTGCTACGGCCCCAACTCTTTCGGATGCGATGATCGACACGAATTTCTGGCTGTCCTGCGTGTACTCCAGTGCTGTGTATTCAAGCAGGGGGTTGACAGCGACTGCCAGATTCGCTACCAATGTCCATGGCGTGGTCGTCCAGATCATGAAAGACAACTTGGCGGAGGTGGCCTGTTGTGTGCTTATGATACCTTTGGAAACGAGTACTTTGACCGAATCTTGTGTGACCGGAAAGTTCACATACGCGCTGGTGCTGGCTAGATCTTTATATTCAAGCTCGGCGTCGGCAAGAGCCGTTTCGCAGCCTATACTCCAGTGGACCGGCTTGAGCTGTTTATAAACAAGCCCCTTGCCCACCAGTTCCGCGAAGACCTCGCATATACCTGCCTCATACGACGGCTTGAGGGTGAGGTATGGATTTGCAAAATCGCCGAAGACGCCGAGTTCCTGGAACTGCTGCCCCTGGAGCTTGACATACTTGGCGGCATATTTTTTGCAAAGCTGCCGTATTTCGATCTTGGTCATGCTGCGAGCTTTTTCGCCAAGTTCCGCCATGACTTTTACTTCGATGGGCAGACCGTGGCAATCCCAGCCGGGCACATACGGTGCGTCGAAGCCGGCCATGGTTTTGTATTTTATGACTATGTCCTTGAGTACTTTATTTATGACATGCCCCATGTGGATATCACCGTTGGCATAAGGGGGGCCGTCGTGGAGGATGTACTTTGGCGAACCGGATCGCGCCTGACGAATTTTGCTGTATATATCTTCCTTCGCCCAGGCTTTCTTCTGCAGAGGCTCTCGCTGGACAAGGTTTGCCTTCATGGCAAATTCGGTCTTGGGTAAATTCAAACTGTCGCGGTAACCGCCTTTATTTTCACTCATTTGTATCTCGCTATCCTGCGCTTTGAAGCATTTATGAAACAAACCCTATATACTACGTCCGAGCCGGGAAAATGTCAACCGCTACAGGGCTGGCCCATGTCGGCATGTTGGAAAATAGAATATTGTGGGGATACAAACAAGAGTGTAAAATTAGAATTAAAGCGAAAGGAATTTATATGAAAAAAGTGATCCTGTCAGCAGTGTTAATGGTTTGGGTTGTCAGTCCGGTACTTTTGGCCGCCGACGCGAATGTTCCGGCCAAGCCCTTGGTCACAGTAGAGACAATCCCCGACCAGGTGGTGCTTTATACCATCTATAGGGGCGATTATGCCCAGGCTGGGGCGGAAATCGGGAAGCTCTATACTCTTGCCGGAACTAAGGGAATCAAGCCGGTAGGGCCGTTGGCGTTTGTTTACCTTAATAACCCTAAAACAATCGGAAAAAATCACTGGCTTACCGAAATACGGATACCCGTGGACGTAAACGCGATGTCGCAGGCTGGCAAGCTTGGGCCATATACAGATGTAAAGAAACTGCCGGCCACAGAGGCTGCCGTTATCGACAAGCCCGCGGGCGTTACTGATCCCGATCAGTTATATAAGCAGCTTTATAAGTGGATATACGATAACGGGTATGCGGCAAGCGAGGGGCCAATTGAGGTATTTCTCACATCGGGGCAGGATTATTCCCAGATGAAGACGCAAATTTGCTCCCCGATAGAGCGGGTCAGGCCCAAATAAAGCTAATCATCAGACCTTGACGGCGGGGGCTAATACAAATATGATTGCCCCCAATATATAGGATGGGTCTGAAATGATAGTTGATTGTCATACGCATATAGCCTCGCCGTCGAGCGGGATGGTTGCCGCCGATCACCTGGCGGTGCTGGATATAGTAAATGTATGTTTCGTACTGCCTGCGCCGGATAGTTCCAGCAAGGATGTAAACCGTGCGGTTAGCGAATACGTTCGTCAGCACAAGAGCAGGATGGTTGGTTTTGCGCTTATAAACCCGCTTACCGACAAGGTAAGCTCGCGGACGATCAATTTCATAAGGCGAGATCTTGAACTTGCCGGGATCGTAGTTTATTGCCCTGATTTCAACTGTCACCCGGCTCACAGCAGGGCTATGCGGCTTTACGAAATCGCCCAGGAACTCAAAATGCCGGTCTTCTTTCACAGTGGTTCGCCCCTTGGGCCAAAAGCTGTGCTGGATTTTGCCCAGCCTTACCTGATTGACGAGGTGGCCAGGGCATTTCCGAATTTGAAAATTATCATCGGTTCAATGGGCATGCCGTTCGTGGATCAAACGATAAGCATGATAGCAAAGCACCCAAACGTATATGCCGATATGACGCTTTCACCGAAGCGGACATGGGAGGTTTTTAATACTATCACGCTGGCCTATGAACGCGAGGTTATGGGTAAACTGCTCTTTGGAAGCGGGTATCCTCTCGGTTCGCCGGCGGCATATATCGAGGCACTTCTGGGCTTCAATAAGCTCTTAGCCAATTCAAATCTGCCCGCCATACCCAGGGAAGCCATCCGCGAGGCCGTTGAACGCGACAGTGCCGCCTTGCTGGGCTTTGCACTCCCTTCGCGCGGCTGACACCATCTGCCGGCCCCGAAAACGGAATAATCGCCAACTGGCGTATTGCTTTTGGCGTATATGGCTAGTACAATCGCATGGTTATAAATATCAAGACTATAAAGGTTCTGATGAGCACTGAAAATATTCGTAATTTCTCGATCATAGCCCATATCGACCACGGCAAGAGTACGCTGGCCGACAGGATAATGCTCCTTACAGGAGCAGTTACCGAGCGGGAGTTCCACAACCAGCTTCTCGACAGCATGGATATCGAGCAGGAACGCGGCATAACGATCAAAGCCTCAGCCGTGAAGATGGACTACATTCACGAAGGTAAGCCGTACATGCTCAACCTTATCGACACGCCCGGCCATGTCGATTTTCATTACGAGGTAAGCAGGGCACTGGCGGCGTGCGAAGGGGCGTTGCTCCTCGTTGATGCGACCCAGGGCGTTCAGGCCCAGACGGTTGCTAACGCATATCTTGCCATCGAGGGCGGCCTTGAGATCATACCAGTAATAAATAAAGTTGATCTGCCCGCTGCCCAGCCGGATGTCGTGGCCGAAGAGATCGAACACATACTCGGTTTTAAACCCCACGAATGCGTCCACGTCTCAGCCAAGACGGGCATGGGCGTCCAGGAATTAATGGACAGGATCATAAGCCAGCTTCCATCCCCCAAAGATGGGAGCGATGAGCCGGCGGCAGCGCTTATATTCGACAGTGTTTTCGATGAGTACCGCGGAGCGATTTGTTACGTTCGGGTATTTTCGGGTTCGCTTAAAGTCGGCCAGAAGGTGCGGATGATGGGCACGGGACGGTCGTACCTGCTTACGGAAATAGGCAAGCTTGCCCCGAAGATGACCAGCGTTGGCCATCTTGGTACCGGCGAGGTGGGTTATATCATTGCCAATATCAGGGCACTGGCGGATGTGACAATTGGCGATACACTGACCGACGACCTGCGGCCGGCCAAAGAAGCACTGCCTGGCTACAAACCTCCCATGCAGATGGTTTTTTCGGATTTCTACCCGGGCAACAATACCGAATATGCAAAGATGAGACAGGCCTTTGAAAAGCTCAGCCTCAACGATGCGTCATTTTCATATATACCGCAGAATTCACCCGCGCTTGGATTTGGATTTCGCTGTGGCTTCCTTGGACTGCTCCACATGGACATCATCCAGGAACGCCTTGAACGTGAAAACGGAATTGAAGTCGTGCAGACAGCTCCGACCGTCAGCTATGAGGTCGTAACTACCGACGGGATAGTAAAGAGGATCGATTCGCCTTCGCAAATGCCGGATGTGAGCCAGATAGAAGAACTGCGTGAGCCGTATGTTCGGCTCGAGATCATTACGCCGAGTGACTGTATCGGGCCATTGATGCAGCTTGCAGAAACAAGACGCTGCAGGCTTATAAAGACGGATTACATAAGCCCCACGCGTGTGATGATGGAATTCAAAGCCCCGCTCGGCGAGATCGTGTATGATTTTTACGACGTGCTCAAGGGCATAAGTCACGGCTATGCGACCATGGATTACGAGCTGCTTGCGTTTGAGGCCTCGGATCTGGTAAGGATCGATATCCTCGTCAATAAGAACCTCGTAGACGCTCTGTCGCTGATCGTGCACCGCCAGACCGCCGAAGCTCGTGGCCGCAAGATGCTGATCAAGCTTCGAAAAGCGATTCCCAGGCACCAGTTCGAAATTCCGCTCCAGGTTGCCATCGGCGGCAAGATCATCGCGCGCGAGACGATCAAGGGCTTTAGAAAAGATGTTACCGCCAAGCTCTACGGCGGCGACGTAACGCGTAAGATGAAGCTGCTCAAAAAGCAAAAAGAAGGCAAAAAGCGCATGAAGTCCATCGGTTCTGTAAATATACCGCAGGAAGCCTTCATGAGCATACTTGACACAAGCGACGATTAGAAGCGGATGTGGGGTGGGGATTCGATGGTTGGGCGGGAAACAAACCCAGCATTGCCATGCTGGGCTGGTTGGGGAATGATCTTATTTTTGCGGGGCGGAAATTCGGTACTGGCCCGGCGAAATTTTTAATTCACGTCTGAATACTCTGCTCATCCAGTCGGAATTTGTAAAACCCGCGGCCATCGCAATTTGCTTGATCGGAAGTGCCGTGTTGGTGAGCAGGTGCTTTGCTCTTTCTAGTCTGCACCGGGTGATCTCTGTACCCACTGAGCGGCCAAGTGCTTTGGAAAATTGTCTTTCAAGTGTTCGTCTGGTTATTGGGATGGCTTGAAGAATATCGTTAATATTGAAATTACGATAGCTTTGGTTCCATATCATTTGCAGAGCTTTGAAGACAAGGGGGTTATCGACGCTGTCTACGTATTGAGACGGCAAAGCGGCATCTTTTTGAATTGGTGATGTCTGGATATTCTCAATAGCCAGTGTGAGAACTTCCATAGCGTAGGCGCTTAGGACATTAGAGTTTTGGGCCGGGTGGAGTTGCACATGCTCCAAAATACGCTCGAATGCTACCGCCATCTGCTGGGGTTTTTTAACATCAAGCACAGCGGCATTGGGCGCAATGAGTCCCTTTCGCAAAAGCCAATACAGTCTCTCGCCGTTCCAGCTTAGCCAGTATTCTTTCCAGCCGCTATTATTTAAAGGTTTATAGCGGTGCCATTGACCTGGGAATAATAAAATTACATTGTTCTGCGTTACATGTATCTGCTGGAGATCCTTTGATTCGAAAATGCCCTCTCCCTCAGCTATGAATAATATCTGGTACTCCGGCAGGACTCGGCCATTTTCCCATTTGAAATCGTAAACCAGCGGATGGCCGGGCGGCGGATACGATTGACCCGCGGAGATAGTCGCTGTGCCAACCCCGGTTAAATACAACTCCCATCGCATATTATTTTCGCTGATGGGCAGATAAGTGAAAAAGTTATCCATGTTGTTGAATTTACAATTAACTAACCGTAAGTCAATGATGAATGTCGCAAAAATACGCTTATATGTCGCAATAATACGTTGAATTGGGGTGATACCAAAGGTATAAATACTCGTAATATAATTAAAAACGAGGGAAATATGACCACCTCCAATAACGAACGCGTAATTCAAAATTCCTATGCAGCCGCCCGCGAGCAGTACAGTGCCATGGGAGTGGATACTGAAGTTGCTCTCAAGAACCTCCAAAAGGTTGCCATATCTCTTCATTGCTGGCAGGGTGACGACGTGGGGGGCTTTGAAAAGCCGGCAGCGCTGCTCAGTGGTGGTGGTATCCAGGCGACTGGAAATTATCCGGGAAAGGCGCGCTCGATCGATGAACTTCGCGGTGATATATCAAAGGTGCTTACCTTTGTACCTGGTCGGCATCGGCTCAATCTCCACGCATGCTATCTTGACAATGGCGGGACATACATTGATCGCGACAAGATCGAACCCAGGCATTTTCAGAGCTGGATAGACTGGGCCAAGGCAAACAAACTTGGGCTGGATTTCAATCCGACATTTTTCTCACACGAAAAAGCCGCCGACGGATTCACTTTGAGCCATAATGATAATGGGATTCGCCAATTCTGGGTTGATCATGGCATCGCCTGTCGCAAGATCGCCCAAGCTATGGGGCAACAGCTCAATTCTCCATGCGTAACAAACTTCTGGATTCCTGACGGGTATAAAGACATGCCAGTTGACCGAATGGCACCGCGTTTGCGATTGCTCAAATCGCTTGACGCTATCTTTGCCAAAAACATCGATAGCGGCCATTCTTTAGACGCGGTAGAATCGAAGCTTTTTGGAATAGGGGCCGAGAGCTATACCGTTGGCTCGCACGAATTTTATATGGGCTATGCTGTTTCAAGGCAGAAGCTGATATGTCTTGACGCGGGACACTTTCATCCCACCGAAACGATTTCAGACAAGCTATCTTCTATGCTGGCGTTTTTGCCTGGAGTTCTGCTCCATGTAAGCCGTCCTGTACGGTGGGATAGCGACCATGTGGTAATTCTAAATGATGAGTTGCAAATGATCGCTCAGGAGATCGTTCGCAGCGGCCAGATCGAAAAAATACATATCGGTCTCGATTACTTTGATGCGAGTATCAATCGTATCGCGGCATGGGTCATCGGCAGTCGGGCCTTATTGAAGGCGTTAATGATAGCTTTCCTTGAGCCGTTTGAAGAGCTTAAAAAGCTGGAAGCAGATGGTGATCACACATCCAGGCTCGCGATGCTGGAAGAACTTAAGACTTTGCCTTTCGGTGCGGTTTGGGATCATTACTGCCTGGTGAATAATGTGCCCTCAGGCGCTTCCTGGATCGAAGATGTAAAGGCCTACGAAAAAGCGATCTTGTCAAAACGCTGTTAACAACATCAGGCTTTTTACGTTGAATTAGTCTAGCAAGTCCCAACTTGCGCCCGCCCCAATGCGCACAAAACAATCCATCGTGTATAATTTGCATTCACGAATTGTTTCGTGAGAATTTTCACTCCCCCTATTCACCCCCAAACGCTCATCTTTTCTTCAAATAATCAATAATCCTTTAACTGCTGAGTAGGAACCCAACCGGAACTTGACTGCCCCGCAAGGGTAGAGCCACAGGTGCGGCGCAGGTCATGGAACTTGCAAGAAACTATTTCTTTAGCGTCCTCCCATTTCTTATTAGGGAATCCACCTTTTAATAGCTTGTCTGAGGGCTGGCCGAAGTGGGCGTCCATGTATCTCTTGATCTCTCTTGAACAAGCGGGGGACATGAATATCTTATCTGTTACCTTACGGCACTTCTTCTCTACAACGTCATGCAGGCAGTTGTTCTTGAAGTCCACCTGTTCACGCTTCAATGCCCATACATCGCCCCTTCTAAGTCCCGTGTAGACCGCTATAATGATTCCTAGACGAAGCTCAGGGTCAGTAGTGCCGGTTATTAATGCCTTCACCTCTTTGTCAGTGAGCCTTCGTACAGGTTTTGCGGTAGTCTTCAATGGGTGAATCCTGAACCGAGCCTTAAACATTTCGCACTCTTTGCCCCAAAGTATTAAAGACTTGATATTGCGTAAATCCTTATTGACGGTAGCGGGGGATATCTGAACCATCTTGCCATCTTCTGAGCCATCATCCACTTTCTTTTCATGCTTCATTCTTACGTCTATAAATTTATCGATAAGTTTTTGGCATAATTGCTGGTTGTCAGGCTTGCCGACAATAGACTCAAACAAGGTCAATGTATTCTCGACCTCTTTGATACTAGATTCCTCCACGTTACGTCTACGCTTAGCAGCGATAAACTCAGCCTTGAACGTGTTCCAAGGAATAGGCTTGTTTGAAGACGAAAAGATACCGTTATTTATTTCCCTTGCCTTCAATACGGCGGCAATTTCAGCCTCTTTCATTGTCGAGAAGGATGTACTTAATTGCCTGAGATTGTTCGTCATTGGATCACGTTCAGACCAGAATATAGTAGGGGCATTGTTACGGTCAGGGCGTGTACCAACTCTTACTTTTCTTTCCCGTGGCATATAGTTTGTCCTCCAAAGTATCTACCAGATAAATCGTGTTTTGTTTCCTAGTGCTGACTAAAGTATCTACCAGTATCGACCAAAAGTCAATAGGTGGTAGATAAATTAATTTTTGTGTGTTGCAAGTGGTTGATTTTGAAGGGTTTAAAACGCGCCCGACAGGACTCGAACCTGTAACCTTCGGATTCGAAGTCCGCGACTCTATCCAATTGAGCTACGGGCGCATGATCAAAGGTTTGCGTATTTTATTCGGCCTGAGCTTTAAATGCAAGTGTCTGTTAAAGCTTGTGGATGAACGTGGTCAGGCCCGATAGTGTCATGTGGATGCCGATAGCGGCGATGAAAAGCGACATCACTTTCGAGAAGACCTGCGAAACGAGCCTGCCGACAAATCTGTGAATGGGGTCTATAAACAATACCATGATCCAGGTGAGTGTGAAAACTGATAATATCGCAACAAGCACTGCCAGCGGGCCGGCCTTTTGAATGATTGTGAGGCAGGTAACCATTGCGCCGGGTCCGGCCAGGAGCGGTACTCCAAGCGGCACAGAGCCGATCTCATACGGGCCGATGGGTTCCTTCATGGAAGATATCCTGGCGAGTTTGCCGCCAAAGAGGTTATCGACAGCAATTATGACAAGCAGGACGCCCCCGGCGATACTAACATCTTCTATGCCTATGCCGAAAACGGACGAAAGTATCTGTTTACCCGCAAAGGCAAAGAGCAGCAGCACGATCATGCCGACCAGGACGGCGGCATTGAATGCCTTTTTGCTGCCGGTTGGGCCCAGGTGCTCTGTGGTATCAAGGAATATAGGCAAGTTGCCGATGGGGTCGACGACAGCAAACAAGATTATTATAGATTCGATGTAGCCCATAGCTAAGCAAATCCTAAGCACGAAATCCGAAACTCGAAACAAATTCAAAATACAAGCAAAGCAGAAAATTAAAACCAAAAACCCTAGTACGAATCAGGGATAACAAGAATGTAATATTAAATGGTGGGAGGGGTATTCGCAATAGCTTTGTCTGTTTTTGCGGGTGGAAATGGTGGTTTGCCCAGGCTGCTGCGCAGTTGGGATTGCATCTGTCGCAGTATGGTGGTGATTTCCGCTGCGAATTCCTCATTGCTTAAAGCCCGGACATGATCGGGTTGAATCGGCTTGCCGTACTGAACATTGATAGAGCCCAGGCCGGGCAGGTGTTTATGCCTGGGCCATGCCTCAAAGGCACCATCAATGATGGCGGGGACTACCGTTGCACGGGATCGCTTTGCCAGCAGGCCAAAACCGGGTTTGATCTCGGCTATGTTGCCGTCGCAACTGCGAGTCGCTTCCGGAAAGAGCACGACAGCTTCGCCCGAATTTAGCTTTTCTATGATCATTTTCATTGCGCCGATATCGGCGGTACCTCGCTTGATCGGCATAACATTGATGGAATCGATAAGCCATGCAAAAAAACGATTATTAAAAAGGGTATCGCGTGCGACATAGCACAACTGGCGATCAAGGCCGGCCCCGATGATAGGCGGGTCGAGATAACTCTGGTGGTTGCCCAGGATCAGTACGGGCCCGCTTGAGGGTACATTTTCGGTTCCCAAATACCGTATCCGCCAGAACAGTAAAAGCATAATGCGCACTGCCCCTCGTAAAAGCGAATACCATGGTCTCTTCAAAATCCTGTTCATCTTGGTCCTATATGCCCCAGCATGGTTTCGAGCACCTGCTCAATGCTAAGCCCTGTTGAATCTATCATTATAGCGTCGATGGCGGGAACAAGGGCACCAACTGTGCGGTTCTGGTCTGAACTGTCGCGTTTGGCCATTGCCTGGGCTGTGGTTTCGATCTGCTGGGCGGCGCCTTTGGCGTCAAGTTCGGTTTGTCTTCTTCTCGCACGCTCGGCGGAATCGGCCGTAAGGAAAAATTTTACGTCTGCATTTGGAAAAGCCACTGTGCCCTGGTCGCGGCCTTCGGTGACTATTCGCTGGTGAGCGGCTGCAAACTTGCGCTGCATTTCCACAAGCCTTGAGCGGAGAAGCGGCGCCGAGGCCACGAAATGGACATTTTCTGTTATTTGTGGGTCACGGATTTTTTCGCTGATGTCAACGCCATCGACCATTGCTTTTGCGTGGCCGTTTTCGACGGAAAATTCGAAATCCGTGTTGTCCATCATTTTGCTTATCGCGGCACTGTCGGCCAGCGGAATTGCTTTTTTCATAGCAGCAAGTGTAACGGCGCGGTACATGGCTCCAGTATCGAGGAAATAGGCTCCGAGCTTTTGCGCAAGGAGTTTTGCCAGCGTGCTTTTGCCGCTGGCAGCCGGTCCGTCGATCGTTATTACAAGTGTTGCCACGATTACTTTCTCATGAATTCCGGTTCAGCACGCCGGTCTATTTTGACAATGACAATGCTGGTATCATCTATTTGCCTTGCAAGGCCGACGAATCGCCGCCTGTGCTGGAGGATGTTTTTGCACATTAGCTGGGCTGAGCCGGCGGTAAACTGCTTTGCTACATCAATGAGACGTTCCCTTCCCCAGAGATCGCCGTCAAAATTGCCCGCATCGATGAGGCCATCGGTATAAAGAAGAACGCAATCACCATCCTGCAGCTGCACGGTATCGGTTTCATAAGGCGCGTTAGTCGTCACGCCAAGGACAAGGCCGCCTTTGTCGAGTTCGATAATTTCGTTTCCACGAAACAGCAGGCCCGGTTCGTGGCCGCAATTGCAATAGGATAGCGTCATTTTGTCGATGTTTATACGCGAATAAAGCAGGGTGATAAATTCACCATCGCGGCATTCGCGGCAGGCGGTTTCATTGAGACTATTGATGATTTCTATTGTGCTGTGCCTCATGTGGCCGCCATGCGAATAGGCGCGGAGCGTGCCGCGGAAAAGGCTCATCATTATGGCTGCGGGGATGCCTTTGCCGATTACGTCGGCTATGGCTATGGCGAGATCGCCTTCGCTGACGGGCAGAAAATCATAAAAATCTCCGCCGACATCAAAGCATGGAATGTAAACAGCGGCTACATCCAGGCCGGGTACCAATGGGGCCTTTTCTGGAATCATTCGCCTCTGGATCATGCCGGCCAGACGCATCTGCTCTGCGATGCGCTCGCCTTCGAGGGCTTCTGCGTAAAGCTTGGCGTTTGTGATGGCGATGGCGCACTGGGTTGCTACCGCGCGGGCAAGGGCGATATCCTCAACCGTAAAGTGGTGAGGCTCGGGGCTGTAAAGACGTACTACGCCGATATTGGTGCCTTTAAACTGCATGGCGACTGTAAGCTGGCTTACGATGCCTTCGGCAATGGTTGCTTGCGTGTATCCTACCCGGGGATCGATACGCATATCATCGACGATGACCGGCTCGCCGGTAAACGCGGCCTTGATCACGGGGTCATCTTTGGTGACGGGGCCCTTGTTTCGGTAAGCCTGGCTCAGGCCATAGGTACTGCTCATCTTCATATCGCCGGTATTTTCGTCCATGAGGCGCAGGGAACAGGCCTTGACGCCAGTTATCTTGACGGCTGCTTCGGCAAGCTTATCCAGTACTTCCTGCAAGGAAAGCTGGCCGGCAACAAGCGTTGTAAGCTGGTAATATAGTTCGTTTTTGCTCAAAATTTCGTTACTACTCTTCACTTCAATAAAACTCAGATCTCAATTTAAATACAAAACATCGAATTATACCCATCCGCGGTCAAAGTGAAAAGGGCGCATATTAATTTTGGCGTTATGTGGTGTTTGGGGCCTTGATAAAAGGGGGCCAAACCTGTATGATTTGCCTGGGTTATGGAAAAGCAGGCAAAACTTATAACGTTTGTTGGAACGGTTCAGGGTGTGGGATTCAGATACACAGCCCACCGCATCGCAACGCATTATGAACTTACCGGCTATGTCCGCAATCTGTTCGACGGGGGAGTTGAGATGCTCGCACAGGGGCATTCGGATGACATCGCAGACTGCATTGAGGACTTAAAACAGAGTTTCGGGCAGTACATTCGCAATATCGACATCAAAGATATTGAACCCGACGAGCAATATTCGGAGTTCACGATCCGGGTTTAGATCACCTGCGGGCTGTTTGGCTTTGGGCGTGGCATATCTTCTTTAGCAGATCAATTTTGCCTTTGGTGGATAAGTGATCTGCGAGGATGCGGTAGTTCTTTTTATCATGATATTGCAGCAGTGCGCTTTGGAGAGATTTTTCCGTTCGGCCACGGGGGACGTGAATCTGGCTGCCCTTTGTGTCGCAGCCCGAAACGAACATGGCGGTGGAAAGCGCAAGGGGTATGGGTACAAAATCCTGTACCTGCCTTACTCGCCAGGATCTGCCGACAAGGTATTCGGTTAGTTTAAGGGCATCGGTGGTTGAGCATCCGGGGTGGGCGCTGATGAAATAGGGTACAAGGTACTGCTCTTTACCGGCTTTTTTGGAGGCATTGGTGAAGCGGGATTCGAATTCCTCAAAGACTGTAAAGTCTGGTTTGCCCATGAGTTGCAGCACGCGCGGGCAATAGTGTTCGGGTGCGACTTTGAGGTGGCCGGAGACGAAGTGGCGGGATAGAAGGGTTATGTAGTCGTTGCTGAAGAGGGCGAGGTCGTGGCGGACGCCGCTGGAGATAAAAGTTTTGACTTTTCGCTTTAAGTCATTTTGCCAGCATAGGATACGGTCCATAAGGGAGAGCATGGGGCCGTAATTGGTGTCGAGGTGTTTGCATTTTGAGGGGAAGAGGCAGCTAAGTCTTGCGCAGGGCTGGGTTTGGGAGCATTTCATGCCGTACATATTGGCGGTGGGGCCGCCGATATCACTGATGGTTCCGCGAAAGGCTTTGTCGTAAGTCATTGACTGGGCTTCGTTTAGGATCGAGTCCTGCGAGCGGGTGCAGATCTGTTTTCCCTGGTGGAAATAGATCGAGCAGAATGAACAGCCGCCAAAACAGCCCCTATGTGTGGTAATCGAAAACTGGACGGGTACAAGGGCTGGTATGCCTCCAAGTTTATCGTATTTTTTGTGCCATTTTCTTGTGAACGGCAGGCTGTAGAGGCGGTCCATTTTTTCAGAATTCAGGGGGGTAGCAGGGGGGTGAACGACCAGTTGTTCGGGGTCTTGTTCCTGTATGACGGGCTTACCATGAGGGTGGGCCTGGAGCTGATAGGCGAGCTGGGCGGCCATAAAGGAATCGCGGTACTGGGCGAGTTTGGAAACAGAGGCAAGCTCGATACAATTCGCAGGAGCTTTTGCTCCGCGGATAACTCGGTATGCGGTACCGGGTATATCGGTCAATGTTTCGAGGGCTTCTCCGGCGGCGAGGCGGGAGGCTATTTCGGCTACGGCCAGTTCGCCCATGCCGTGGACGAGGAGGTCGGCTTTTGCGTCTACGAGTACGGAGCGTTTTATTTGATCTTCAATATAGTCGTAATGGGCAAGGCGGCGAAGGCTTGCTTCGAGTCCGCCAAGGACGATGGGAACGTGTTTGTAAGCTTCCCTGGCGCGGGCGGAATATGTTAGCAGGGGTCTATCAGGGCGAAGTCCAAGTGCGGCGGAGGGGCTGTAAAGATCTTCCCTGCGTTTGTGGCCCATAGAGGCATTAGCGTTTAAGCGGGAATCGACGGCACCGGAAGTTATGCCCCAAAAAAGTCTTGGCGGGCCAAGCGAGCGGAACTGGTCAACACTTTTCCAATCAGGCTGAGCGAGGATGGCTACGCGGTAGCCGAGGCTTTCGAGCCATCGGCCTATAAGTGCGACGCCGAAGGACGGGTGATCGACATAGGCATCGCCGGTAATGAGGATGACATCGGCCTGATCCCAGCCGCGAGCGTGCATGTCTTCGAGAGTTATTGGTAAAAAATCAGTCATTAAAAATTAAAAATTAAAAGTTAAAAATTAAAAGTTTAAAATTATTGAGTCGCTGCGCGACGCTATCATACTGGATTCCCGCCTTCGCGGGAATGGCACGACATTACGGTCAGGCTATGTCTCAGCGGGTTCGAAGAGTTTGCCGTCGCGGCGGTTCTTTTCTCTGAAGAGCCGTGGCGACATTCCGACGAGTTCCTTGAACGTGCGTGTAAAATAACTCTGGTTGTTATATCCCACCTGGAAGCATATCTCTGTACAGCTCTGGTTAGTAGCGAGGAGCAGTTGTTTTGCCCGTTCGATTCGCACAGAGGTGAGATAATCGATTATGGTAATGTTCATCTGTTCTTTGAATACATGCGCAAGACGGGAAACGCTAAGGTGTGAGGCCTTTGCGATATCATTGAGTGAAATCTGCTTGTCGAAATTCGCGTCAATATAATTTATCGCAGGTCTTATCTGGGTGACCTTGCGTGCATCCTGCGAAGTGTAGACAAGGTCTATAAATTCATTGAGGGCGTTGCTTATCCAGGCACAGAGATCTTCCTGGTTATCTATGACGGTGATCTTTGTGATGTAGTCGAGATTTTTTTCGAGTATAAGATTTATGTCGACGCCGCCTTCGACGGCTGCACGGCCGAGAATGCTGAGGAGTTCGACCATCCTGGCTTTGAGGAGGTGCATTTCGCCGGGATTGTGGAACAATATCGTGCCCAGGATCGAGTTGAGGATCTCTTTTGCACCGGTCTGGTCGCCAATTTTGACTTTGCCGATAAGTTCGCGTTCGCTTTCGAGGGGGTATCGCCAGGCGGTTCCAAGTTTCTTTTGTTCCTGGATGAATTCGCCGATCTGAGACTGCTGGTTAGTGCGGTCTCGCCTCCAGCGTATGCCGCGTGGGTCAAGGCCGCTGACTTCATACATGAGGTCGAAGAGGAATTCGGCGGCTTCATGTATTTTTCTGCCGGTGAGAATCGGCAATTTTTTTAATTCGCCGGTAACTTGTTCGGCGGATATGTCCAGATCCTGAAGCCTACGATTTACATCTTCAATGAGTATCGGAGTAACCTGCTCCCAGAGGCACTTGCCCAGGAACATGGCTCCGATTGGATTATCCTCATCCATCATGGGGACGCATACGAGTACCAGGCCGGCGTGACATATTGAGATGTAACATTGGCCAGTCTCAAAGGCGATTTTCATGCTCCGCAATCTTTCCTCGACGCAGCGTTTTGTGCCTTCGGGGCTTGATTTGACGAGTTTACAAAACTGCGGGTCGCAGTCTGCTGAACACATTTTAGGAATGATCTTGCCGCCGGCGCTGCAACTTTCCAGCGCAAGGCGGAAGTGCTTTTTGAATACACTTGCGATCTCGGTGAAGTTCTTTGGGCTTAAGCCCTTTGTGGTCGTGTTTTTCTCTACCATGGTAAATCATTACGCCCGTATTGGTGAAAAGTTTACAGATACGAACAGGATTATACCATAGTGTAGGGAAAAACTACAATAACAATGAGAGAAAAGTCAGAATACAGGAGTCAGAATACAGGAGACAGGAAGAAGGGGGCAACACACTTGCGGTCTTATAGTAAAGCACAATCTGGAATCGTTGTTTCAGCAAAAAGAAATAGAGCGGTTTGCCCCCCAAACATAATTGTTCAAACCGCTCCCGGAGTTTGTCCTCGGCGAAGAGTCTCTGGCCCTGCTCGCTTGAGCTTAAATTAACGCTCTAGCCCTGCTGTGTCTTGTTTGCGTCAGCAGGCATATTTGTATCTGTGGTGCCGGTGTCAGTGCCGGTACTATTGGGTTCCTGCATTGCGCCGCCCTGATTTGTATCCTGCATGGTGCCACCCTGATTGGCATCCTGAGTCGATGGCTGGGTTTGAGCTGACTGTTGGGCCATTTCATCAATGCTTGCCAGATTTATTCCCTTTTGCTTTGCGACTGAAGCATAGACATCATATTTATCCTTTATGTTCTGTGAATTCTGGCGAAGCTGGGTGATCTGGGTTTGCATCTGGGCACGGTCGCCGGCGATCATGCCATCGCCGCTGCGCATCTGATCTGACATTTGCGTGATCTGGTTCTTTACGTTGCTGTAATCAGTCGCGAGCTGCTGTGCGGAGGATTTAAGCTGCGATTCGGACATGCCCTGTGCTTCGGTTCGCAACTGATCGAGATCTTCCTTTGAGGTCTGGGCGACCTGGGATGACTGATCCTGCCCGAACTGCGACTGAGCTGTTGTGTTGGCTTCCTGATCGGCGCCCTCTTCCTTTTTCTCGCATCCGCCAAGAGCCAGAGCCGAGATTACCGTCGCGATCAAAATTGTATTCCACCGATGAACCATTGTAAAACCCTCCCAATAAAATTTGGTTACCATTTCTTTGCCGTTTACAGTGTTATCTAACTGTACTCCTCCAAGAAAATACCTTGCATAAGGAAGTTTCTGATTTTACTGTGCCAAAAACCTTATTGGATTACTTATTGACAAATTGTATTGTCAAAGAGGGCGAGTTTGAGAGGGCAAAAGGCAAAGGGCAAAAATAAATCGGTCAGTTTGAGAACTTAAGATAAGGAGATTACCATGGTTAAAAAGATGTTACTGATCGCAGCGCTTCTAATGTGGACGGTCGCGTTTGTGGGCTGCCGTACGACTGAAGGCTTCGGGGAAGATGTCCAGTGGACGGGGGAACAGATAGAAGAGGCGGCAGACTAGAGCAGTTTAAGCTATCCTGCTCTGGTTCTGGCTACTGCAAACTCGCAATATGGCGTCCGGCTGCATCGAAAATGAAGGACATTTCCTGCTTCGCCGTCCTTGTCTTGCGAGTTTTCGCTACGCCACAACCAGAGCATCATATCTTAAAATGCTCTAACGCTCGAGTTCTGGACGATGCGGGGGCGCGATTGTGCGCCCCGTTTTAAGGAGCAGTCATGGCCAAAAAGGGTGAAAAACTTAAATGGAATACCCCAAAGGGTACATCGCTAAACCAACTGCGAAAATCGATTTCAGGTGAAGTTGATGCGCGGGGGCGAAAAGCGAGCGAGACCGTAAGGCCCGAAGAAAAGGCAGCTCAATCGACTAGGGCGTTGAGCCGTCGCCGGCGGGCAAGAGCAAAGCCACGCTGACGCACTTACTAAGCAGTCAGTAATTGTGCTACACGCGAAAGTGTTGCTGGTTGCTAGTTGCTGGTTACCAGACCAGAAACGCACATTTTGTAACCTAAACATCGTAACACTTAGTGCTCGGTATAAAACATTATATCTCGCCCTTTCAGGGCTTTGTACATTTTGGCTTTTTGACCCAGGGCTGCGCTTCGCTCCACCCTGGGCTATCAAATTATGCCCCTTCAGGGCGTAAATCAAAACCTTTTCTACAGAGCACCACTTAGTAATTAAAACCGCCGTTGTCATAATCGTATAAATACGGTATAATTTCCTGTTTTGTATAGCGGAGATTATATGGCTTTGAATTTGACTTACAAGATTCTTAAAGATCACCTCATCAGCGGCGAACTTATTGCGGGCGAATCTATCGGTATCCGCATAGACCAGACGCTTACGCAGGACGCGACGGGTACGACAGCATTTCTGCTATTCGAATCTATGAATGCCGGGCGCGTTAAGACGCAGGTGTCGGTAAGCTACATAGACCATAATATGAGCCAGTTCGGCCCCGAAAACCATAACGATCATCTTTATCTGCAAACGGTAGCGGCCAAATCTGGCGTTTATCACAGCAGGGCAGGCAACGGCATCTGCCACCAGGTTCACCTTGAACGCTTCGGCAAGCCGGGGGCGACGCTGCTCGGCTCGGATTCACATACTCCCACATGCGGCGGCATCGGGATGCTTGCTATCGGGGCGGGCGGTCTGGATGTGGCTGTGGCGATGGGCGGCGGGGCGTTTTACCTGACGTGTCCCAAAGTTATTGGTGTCAAACTTACCGGCAAGCTACAGGAGTGGGTGGCCAGCAAGGATGTGATCCTTAAGTTGCTCAGCATTCTTACGACCAAGGGCAATGTGGGCTGTGTGATCGAATATTTCGGCCCGGGCATAGCAGACCTTACCGTTCCTCAGCGAGCGACTATCACAAATATGGGAGCCGAACTGGGTGTGACGACAAGCGTATTTCCGTCGGATACGCAGACGCAGAAATTTCTTGAAGCCCAGAAACGCGGCAGTGATTACAAAGCTATTGCGGCTGACGCAGACGCAAAGTATGACAGGGTTATCGAGATAGATCTTTCAAGCCTTGAGCCGATGGCGGCGTGTCCATCTTCGCCGGATAATATCAAGACAGTTCGCGAACTGGCGGGGACAAAAGTTGGGCAGGTGGTAATAGGAAGCTGCACAAATTCGAGCTTTACGGATCTTATGCTTGTGGCTGGAGTGCTGGCCCAGAAGGCAACAAATCCCATGGTGGAATTCGCGATCGCGCCGGGATCACGGCAGGTGCTTTCGATGCTGGCGGCAAACAGTTCGCTTGCAAAGATAATTGCCGGCGGCACACGTCTGCTGGAATCGGGCTGCGGGCCTTGCATAGGGCAGGGCTATTCGCCGGCAAACGACAGTGTGAGCGTGAGGACGTTCAACCGTAATTTCGCGGGGCGGACGGGAACATCGCCGGATTTTGCGTATCTAGTCAGCCCGGAAACCGCCATAGCGGCAGCGCTAACTGGTGAATTCACCGATCCACGCGAACTTACTTCCAAGTTCGGCATCATATATCCACAGGTCGAGATGCCTTCTGAATTTTTAATAGACGATTCAATGATCGAGAAACCACTTGATCCTGCAAAGGCGGCCAATACAGAGGTGCTGCGAGGCCCTACCATTGTTGTTCCAGAGGCTGCGAAGGAATTGCCGGCGAAATTGACTGCAAAAGTGCTTCTCAAGTGCGGCGATAAGATAACGACGGATCATATAATGCCCGCGGGAGCGTTTTTGAAGTACCGCTCGAATGTTCCCAGATATGCCGAAGTAGTTTTCAACTGCTTCAATGAAAAAGGCAAGCCCACATTTGCTCAAAGAGGTCTTGAACTTAAGGCCAAAGGCATCGGCGGCGTTATCGTAGCAGGTGAAAGTTACGGGCAGGGTTCAAGCAGAGAACATGCGGCGCTGTGCCCCATGTACCTTGGGGTAAAGGCGGTGCTGGCCAAAACTATCGAGCGGATACACAAGGCGAACCTGATCAATTTCGCAATATTGCCGATACAGTTCGCCAATGCGGCTGATTATGACAGAATTTCCGCTGATAATGAACTGGTGATAGATAACCTTCTTGAAGCGATCAGATCGTCAGACGAAATCAGCATAAAAGACGTTACGGGCAATTTTGAAATCCAGGGTACGATAACGCTTTCCGGTCGCGACCGCGCAATCCTGCTTGCAGGCGGGCTGCTTGAATTTACGCGGAAGGGCGGCTTGTAATCCATGGTGTCGAGAAAGGTGATCTCGATCTTTGGAACGTCCCGCGCGGAGCCAGGCTCGGAAATATTTCAACTTGCGCATAGCCTGGGAAAAGCACTTGCGCTGGCGGGATTTGATGTCGCAAACGGCGGTTACAGCGGAACTATGCTGGCAGCGGCAAAAGGCGCATCAGAGGCGGGTGCATCCGTTACGGGAGTAACGTGCTACGCGTTTAAACGCTCGAAAGCCAACGAATACGTAACAAAAGAGGTATCCACAGCAGACCTGGAGCAAAGGCTATCGACGATCATATCGCTTGGGGACGGCTATGTCGTGCTGCCAGGCGGGACGGGCACACTGCTGGAACTGGCACATGTCTGGGAACTTAAAAACAAACACTTTATTGACCGGGCTAAACCCGTTATACTGCTTGGGTCTTTCTGGAGGCCAGTTGTCGAGCTTGTCGGCAGGGATGACCAAAAAAGTCTTTCTTATGTCGATTTTGCAGCCGATCCAGACGACGCTGCCCGGATTCTGAAAGAAAAATTGATCGGGATTTGAAGTATGAAAAAACTTTTAATATTGCTCTTTGTTGCGATGTTTTGCCAGGCATCACGATCTGAGCCAAATACGCCTGTTGACGCAAATTCGCTGCTTCGGGACGGTGCGCCCGTAGCAAGTGCGGCCGTGATTATTTCCTATGATTCCGAAAATGGCAAGTGGATGTGCACCTTTGATGAAGAAATTACAGATACCAAGAACAAAATAGCCCCGGGCCAGAGTTTGGAAATGCTGGCTTCGAGCGCGCTTGAACGTGTAATAGCTTCAATGAGCAGTTCTAACGTGGGCGAGTTTCGGCTTTGGGGAACGATCACGAAATATCAAGGCAGCAATTATGTGTACCCGATGATCCTTTTGCCGGTAACCGAATCTCCAGCGGCGGCGGAGCCGAATCAGCTGGCGGAATCGGCGGGGCCTGAGCCAAATGCGCCTGATTTTGCCGATCCAAATGACAAAATATCCATACCAAAAGAAGTTTTGGAGCGGCTTAAACCACGTCGAACCGTCGATCTGCAAAAGCTTGTCGAGGGAACAATATCCGTTACCAATGAGGATGTGGTCTTCACTGAGCGGAGCGGGTTTATTCACCAGGACTACATGAAAAATTATGTCTTCGTGCCCGATGGGCTGGGACGTTCAGTGCAGATGGTTTCGCTAAGAGTACTGCCCAACGCAGCACTGGCAAATGCACTTAAAGTTCAATCGAGTGAGCCAGACCGTGTCCGTTTTAAAGCAACCGGCATGCTCACGCGTTTCGATGGGCAATATTATATTTTGCTATCGCGTGCGACACGCCAATACAGCCACGGCAATTTCGCCCGTTAAGTGGGATTTAACATGAAATTTGATTTCGGTAGTATTTTGATCGATGCCAGCCAGAGTGATTATCGCTCGCGCGTAGACCGTCTGCAGGCGGATTTAAGCCTTGCGGGTTTTCTGCGGAGCAGGCCTGATGTGAGCGAGTCTGTTGCAGGTATTATCAGCGATGTTGGGGCAAATGGGGATAAGGCGCTGGCCGAGCTTACAAAAAAATTCGACAAAGTGTCACTTATGCCTTCGCAGTTCCGCATTGAAGAGGGCAGTCTCAAGGAAGCTCATGAGAATCTTGATCCTTCGCTGCTGTCTACGCTGCGAAAGGCCATAAAAAATGTGCAGGAATACCAAAAACGGATATTCGTCACGAGGAGCCGGCCAAAAGGCATTAAATACAGTGCGCTAAAGAGGGTAGGCCTTTGCATACCGGGGGCTTCGGCGCCGCTTCCAAGTACGGTGATAATGACGGCGGTTCCGGCAAAAGTAGCGGGAGTTGAAGAGATCGTCGTGGTTTCGCCTCCGCGGTATAATAAAAGCATTCACCCTGTTATACTCGGGTTGTGCTGGGAATTGGGAATAAAAGAGGTTTACCGTGTCGGCGGAGCGCAGGCTGTTGCGGCGCTTGCATGGGGAACACAGACAATAAAAAAAGTCGATAAGATAGCCGGCCCGGGCAACTGGTATGTTACCGCGGCAAAGCGGCAAGTTTACGGCCTGGTCGATATCGATTCCATCGCGGGGCCAAGCGAGGTACTCGTTATCGCAAACCATCACGCAAGGGCAAACTGGATAGCTGCCGATATGCTCAGCCAGCTTGAGCACGATCCAGGCTCGGCGATATGCCTGACCGATTCAAAAGCATTGGCGCGGGCGGTTATTGACGAACTGCAAAAACAGGTAGGCCAGCTTTCAAGAAGCGAAGCAGCCCTTAATTGTTTGA
>MHYB01000065.1:42818-46387 GCA_001824635.1 Planctomycetes bacterium GWF2_50_10 | reverse complement strand
ATGTGTGTTTTTCTATTATAGACGTAGCCGCGATAAGCACATCCATGTCACCAGCAGGTTTTCCGATTTTCATGAGATATGCCGTGATTTGCCCAAATGCCCATGCGGCATTGTTATCGAATTCAAGAATAGCGATATTCTCAAGAAGCCTTTCAACAACTTTTTCCTCCTTAGAAACATTGGAAGACCGAGTTATTCCAACATACAACTCAGCAACATTGAACCTGGTTGTTGTCAGAATTTGCCCTTGTCTTATGAGGTCACTGAGCTTGGAAAAAGCACGCTCTTGGTATGTCCCCCCGGCAAGATCGATCAAAAATGTTGTATCAAGGCATGCCACTATCTACTGGGCCTTGTGATTTTGTGGCGTCTCTCAACATGCTCCTCAATCGCCTTTATTGCCGAATGACTCAATGGATGAGATTTCATTTTCTTTTCAAACGCCCTCACATCCATTGGCTCCTTGACCACCCGCTTGATTACCTGGCTGAATGTTTCGTCTTTCGTTCTCGCAAGTTTCAGCCGATTATACGCAGCCAAATCAATTGTTATAGTTTTCGTCGCCATATTAAACCTCTTAAAAATATAGATATGAACACTATACTAATATGAATATCGCTAAAATGCAAATTTTCATGGATTCGATCATTTTTAGCATACACACTAATCATCAATTCAGCGTCGGAGTCGGTACCTGACCCTGCGGAATTCGCAATTCAATATACTTAACATCAAGCCCGCTTAGCCTTCCATGCGATTTGTAATAATCGTAAAGCATCGCAAGCTTCTCTTCATCCGTGGCCTCAAAGTATTTCGATGATTGTCCCAGCGGCGCACCCCAGTTCACGTTCGTGCCGTCCTTGGCGAAAAGCACGATCTGCGGCATGTTCTTTGCCTTACGATTGCCAAAATTCCCCACATCCACCGCCGCGATATGATAAAGCAGCGGCTTGTCCTTAGTCTGCATTTCATCCATGGTCTCAAGCTGTCCAAGCAATGTTATTGCCGCCGCAACATCATCCCTCTCCCAAACCTGCCCCACCGCCGGCGCCGTCGCCGCCCCTATGCCTCGCAGTTCCACTATCGGCAAGCTCAGCCCCGCCACATGATCCAGCACCGTCAGATCAGATGCGACAAAAACGTCTTTATCCCCTGCCCGAAACAACGCGACAGGCTTTCGCCACTGGCAACCCACATCTATCGTCGATCCATCTATCACCACGCGAACATTGTATATCCACGCGATCTTTTGCAGGTTAAACGCCGTCTGGGCCGCAAGGCTCTCATTAATCAGTATCTGCTTCTGATTTCCCGTCGCCCCAAGCTTTATTTTCCCCAGCAATTCCTGCCCCACCCACTTTGGGCTTTCAAATTTCAGACCCGTTATATAATGCCCCACATTCGGAGCCTCTTTGACAAACCCTTCCACAAAATAAAACCCAACGCCTATGCCAGCCAGCACAACCGCTATCGCGAATACCTTCAGCACCGCTACATAATCCAGCCCGGAGCCCTTGCCCCAGTCAAAGCTGAAATACCCCTTACTCGACCCTTTTGAATTTTTCGATTTTTTTGCCATACTGCCTTAAGAATTGACCGCTGCCAGTTTATTTCTTATTCATATTCCTGTGTTCTATCGTCTTTGCCTTTCGGCCTTGTTTGTAATTTGCTGCTTGTAATTTGAAGTTTGTTTCGGATTTCGAACTTCGTGCTTCGATTTTTTTCTTATCGTATCCCCTTGCTCGCTGCCTCAATAATCCGCATGCAAAGCTCGCTCATCGAAAGCCCTATCTTCGCCGCCGCCTTGGGAAGTAATGAATGGCTCGTAAACCCGGGGATCGTGTTTATCTCCAAAGCATAAGCAGATCCGTCGTCTTTCAAAATAAAATCCACTCGCGAAAAATCCCTGCATCCCATTGAGTTAAAACACGCAACAGCCGCCTCACTGATCTTCGCTATCGTCCCGCGTTCGGCTATCGTGTCGAACAGGTACTCCGTAGAATCGTCGATGTATTTAGCCTGGTAATCATAAAATTTGGCCTTAGCGCGTATCTCGATTATCGGCAGCGCCCTCCCGCAAAGTATTCCCACCGTAAGCTCGCGTCCCGGTATGAATTCCTCAACCATACAGTCGCCGAACTGCCCAAAACATTCTTTAGCCTTCAGAGCCGCCGTCTCAGCATCATCAACTATGCTCACCCCAACGCTTGACCCCTGCCGCACCGGCTTAACAACCCACTTTTTACCCATTGCCAGCAGATTCCCCGCAAGCGTACCAAAATCCGTAGCGTTGTTTATTTCGATCATTGCCGCAGTCTTGACGCTCGCGCTTTCAAATGCCCGTTTGGATGCTACCTTATCAAATGCCGTCGCGCTGGCCTTAGGCCCAGAACCTGTATAAACAAGCCCCTTGTCTTCCATTATCTGCTGAAGTTCACCATCCTCGCCGAACTTCCCATGCAGTGCGAGAAAATAAACGTCGATCGACTTGTCATCCAGTATCGACATATCCTCAGGCGTGATATCCGCACCAACCACGTCGAACCCTGCCTGCTTTATCGCCTCGCAAACGCTCTTGCCGCTGTTAAGACTTACCGGCCTTTCCTCGCCGATACCGCCCATCAGCACCGCTATTTTCTTACTCTCTTTGATCATTTATTTTGTCTCAAAACACGCAATTCTCGTTTTGGTTATTTGAGCTTGGAATTTCACGTTTGTTTCGGATTTCGAAATTCGTGCTTCGGATTTCTTAACCTACCATATCTCCAGTTCCAATTCAAGTTCGACATCAAACTGCTCTTTTACTGCCTGGCGAACCGTATTGATGAGTTTCAAAACATCCGCGCTTTTGCACCCGTCATGAGCCACAATAAAATTCGCGTGCTTCTCGCTGACTTGCGCCCCGCCCACCTGCGTACCTTTAAGCCCCGCCCTGTCTATCAACGCACCAGCCGATAATCCCCGTGGATTCTTAAATACACATCCCGCGTTCTTCGTATTCAGCGGCTGCGTGTTCTTCTTATATATCCATATCTCTTTGATCTGCTTGAGTATCGCGTCCGGCTCACCCGCCGAAAGTTTCATCCTCGCCGCAACTATGAACTTAGCCGTTATATTCGTCCACAGGTAATCGAATTGCAGTTCGGGTTTCTCACGCTCGTAAACCGTCCCCTCATTGTCCATCACCGTTACAGATTCCACAACCGCGCCAATATCACCGAAAACCCCGCCCGCATTCATCCGAACCGCCCCGCCTACCGAACCAGGTATGCCCGCGACGCCCTCAAGCCCGCTAAGCCCCTTGCGAACGCACGCCAGCACCAGCTTGCTTATATCCGCCCCGCCGTATGCCGTCACCCATTCGCCTTCGAATTCCGTATTGGCAAGTTCCGCCCCGCCAAGCTTTATAACCGCCCCGCGCACACCTTCATCGCTAACCAGCAGGTTAGACCCAAAGCCCAGCACATACATCGGCATGTTGTTTTCTTTGCACCGCTGTACTGCCGTTTTTAATTCTTTTACCGTTCCGGGTGTTATAAAATAGTCCGCCTTGCCGCCAAGACCATACC
>MHYB01000065.1:42701-42774 GCA_001824635.1 Planctomycetes bacterium GWF2_50_10 | reverse complement strand
AAGCCACTGAATATACTCATCTGCAACCTTCCAAATATCGCCCGCTCCCATCGTCACTACCACGTCGCCGCTC
>MHYB01000065.1:39512-42693 GCA_001824635.1 Planctomycetes bacterium GWF2_50_10 | reverse complement strand
GGCCTTGAGATGCTCGACTATCCCGTCCATCGTCGCTATGAACTGCGCACGCGAACCGTTCGAGTTGATCTGCTCCGCCAGCACCTGCGCATTGACCATCTTGCGATTGGCCTCCGTATCGCGCACAAAATATATCTCCGGCAAAAGCGTAACGTCGGCCAACTTAAAACTTTCCGCGAAATCATCCAGCAAAAACCGCGTCCTGCTGTACTGGTGCGGCTGGAACACACACCACAGCCTCTCTGGATTATACCTCTGCCGTATGGCCTTAAGCGATGCCCTTATCTCAGTCGGGTGATGGGCGTAATCGTCCAGCACTATCACTCCGCAAGCCTGCCCTTTAAGCATTATGCGTCTGTCGACACCATTAAATCCGCCAAGCACATTAAGTATCACGCTCGCCTCGACTCCCGCCTCGCAAGCCGCCGCTATCACCGCCAGGCCGTTATAAACATTGTGCATCCCAGGCAAACCGATATGCGTCCTGCCGATGCACTTGCCAAACGCCCACACATCGAAAGCGTACAATCCATCAACGCTCTCAATAGCCGTAGCGTAATAATCACAATTTGTATCAAGCCCGAACGTCACATGCCTTTGTCCGTGGTTAAGCGATGCCGCCACCTTCGCAACATTCTGGTCCTCGCCATTCACCACCAGGCATCCGCCCTCACCCACATTATGAGCGAAGTCTATAAACGCCTCGACTATCTCATCCTCATCCTTGTAGTAATCCAGGTGATCCGCCTCGATATTGAGTATAACGCCCACCTTCGGATGCAGATTCAAAAAGCTCCTGTCGAATTCGCATGCCTCAGCCACGAAATATTGCCCGTTACCCGCCCCGCTCGATCCGCCAAGCTGCGGGATATCCGCACCGATAATAAAACTCGGGTCCACCCCCGCCTGCCGCAGAACATAAGCCAGCCAGGCACTTGTCGTGCTCTTGCCATGCGTACCGCATACCGCCATCCCGCTGTAACAGCTCATTACCTGCCCCAGCATCTGGGCATACTTGAATACCTTGAATCCCTGCTTGCGGGCCGCGACCAGCTCTGAGTTGTCTTCCTTAACCGCCGCCGATATCACCACCGCGTCCACCTTGCCGACTATATTCTCCGGCCGGTGACCGATACTGATATCCGCACCTTTTTGCCGCAGTTCCGTTATTACCGCACCATCGGATGCGTCCGAGCCGCTGATTATCGCCTCATGCTTCATCAAAAGCTTGGCTAAACCGCTTGTCCCGATACCGCCTGCGCCTATGAAGTGTATTTTTTTGCCTTTGAAATCCATCTTGAAGCCGTCGGCCCCGTTTCGCACCATTTGGTCAGCGACCGGGCCCGCCTCCACTATTGGCTTGCTCATATTCGATGCCTAACTCCATTTAGCTTACTATTTTATCCATTATGAAGCATTTCGGCCGACTGTTCCGGCAATTTCTCACCAGATTCACTTTTTAAGGGGCCAAAATCTTCCCCATTTTATCAATGCCCACCACGTTTGCAACGCATTTCCCGCTGCGAAACGCCTAATCCGTTATCAAAATCGACGATAGGCGATCTTGCCTGTTGCCTCTTGCCTTTTCTATAATATAGATTCGACAACCCCCCTCAAACCCCTGCAATCATTTACCCCCATTTTCGCCTGTTTTGTCATTCTTTTTTCGTCAGTATCTTTTTTTCCTTTTTTATTTTGAATTTGTTTGAGATTTGCTATTTGTGATTTGGAATTTGCTTCGGATTTCGAGCTTAGTGCTTCGAGTTTTTCCTCCCGCACCACCTCACCAGTTCGCACCCGCTGCAGTACCTGCCCGCCTTGCCCGTGCACCCCTCCACTATGCCTATCCGCGAAAGTGCAAAATCGTATTTCACCGGGTCAGACGGGTTCGCCGCCGCGAATCCCGCCGTAATATCCATTGCCGTCCATATCGATGTCGTCGCCCTGCTATGAAAACCCAGTATTCTCGTCAGCCGGGCAATGTGCACATCCACAGGCACGACCAGTTTCGCCCTGTCGATACCCTTCCAAAGCCCCGCGTCCACATCGTCTTTGCGAACCATCCAGCGTAAAAACAGGTTCATCCGCTTGCACGCGCTGCCGTCCGCAGGGTTTGTGACCAGGTATCGCAGGCCGCCGGTAAATTCCTTCCCCATCTCCTGCCGAATCTGCCCCACCTGCCCGCAGAACCTCTCCAGTCCTCGTAGGATGGGCAAGTACTCTTGCCCATGCTGAGCCATTGCTCTTCTCTCTTCTCCCTGACCGCTGGATTCTCCTCTCTTTTCCCCCTCAACGCTTAACCCTGAACGCTCAGCGCTAGATACAAAGCACTTTTCGAGGCTCCCCCACCTCCCCAGCATCACCGCAAACACCTCCAGCAGATCAGCAATATCCTCACCTGTCGTAAACCGGTGTTTAAACCCTGCAAGTGCCTTGCGATCAGCCTTTGCGAAATTCCCAGCATATTCCGCAGGCCGTCTGCCCATTACCCCAAACAGCTTGCCAAGATCGTTATTTATCTGCTCAACCCGCCCATAAGCCAGCGCAGCCGCCAAAAACCCCGCTATTTCCCTATCCGCCCTGCGGTTGAATTTATACACCCACTGCAGCGGATCAGGTGCAATAAGTTCATGCCGATTGTACTTCTCATACAACCCCTCAAGCATATCCCTGATTTCACTCACTTCTCCCTCTTACCTTTTTCCTTCTTGTGACCTGTGACTTGTGACTTCTCTCTACTCTCTAATCTCTACTCACTGCTCACTAATTTCTTAAACTCTTCAAAGCCCATCTTCTCGATCATCGCCCCGATCCTCTGGTGTGCCTTTGCGTTTGTCTTATAAATTTCCAGTATCTTATCTATCATATCCATCGCCTGCTCATCCGTAAGATCGCGTGCAAGTTCCTGCGAAAGCCTTGGCAGGCCTCCGCCGTTGCCGCCTACAAGCAGCCGCCAACCGCTGGGCATGCCGACAAGCCCTATATCCTTTATGCACGTCTCCGCACACTGATTCGAGCACCCGCTGACCCCGATTTTGCATTTGCCCGGCAGTTCCAGCCCATGATACCGGCCGTCGAGCCTCATCCCGATGCCGATACTGTCCTGCTTGCCTCTTTTACAGAACGTCGTCCCCGGACACGCCTTGATAGACCGTATGCACAGCCCGACAGCATGGCCCGG
>MHYB01000065.1:32079-39469 GCA_001824635.1 Planctomycetes bacterium GWF2_50_10 | reverse complement strand
CGCTGGTCAATTTCAGCGCTGCCGCCCCGTATTTCTCTGCCACATCCGCTATCTTCCGCAGCGAAGCCGCCGTTATCACCCCGCAAGGCACATGCGGCGCAACCGCGTATGTAAGCTTATCCCTCTGTAATATCACACCCTTTTGCCCGTCAGTAAGCATATCGCCTCCCTTTATAATTTTTAGCCTATGTAAGCCCAGCCGCCAGATTATACCCACATCCCCCACCTTGCCATGTTCTTTTTACTCTCAAACTTCCAATTTTTTCCCAACACAGCCTCAATTTTGAACTTTGGACTAATCAACCATCTTAATTCCCACTTTTTTAAGCATTTCCTAACATTTCCACTTGACGAATCCCTGAATAGCTTTTACATTTTATAAAATGTAAAATAGGTTGCAATAGCTTCTTAGGTGGATAAATCTAAAAATCGTGGAATTTCAGCGGCAAATGATTGAAGAATTCAAAATTCCTGCCAAGCTCTACAGGATTGGCGATTTGGTTCGCTACACCCCATTCTCAAGGCAGACTATCCACAACTACACCATTATGGGCCTCATCCAGGAATCTCAGTGGACCCAGGGCGGCCACAGACTATATGAAGAAGGTGTCTTCCAAAAGCTTTTCCGTATCGCTGAACTTAGAAAAACTAAAACATTGTCCCAGATCAGGGAAATATTTAATACCGAAAACCAGCAGGGTTATGCCTCACAGCTTGCGAACCTCGCTGATAGCAATTAAGGATCGTCCCGCCGCACGATTGCGGCAGGCTTTGAAAGGGTCAAGGATGGCCGGCTTAAATCGAAATATCTCTCATAAGCCATGCTCTCCTTCCCCGCTCCATATAAAGGATGGGCAAGGAAAATGAGACTCAGCGCAAATCCAGTCACAGACAACCTCACCGAGGTACTATGCAAGATCCAGGACTTCACCGTCCAGCGCCATCGCGTACTCATGGCCAACCTTGCAGGCGCCTCCGATCCTGGCTATCGTCCGCTCGATCTGCCCGTCGAAGAGTTCGCCGCCATCATGGATATGGCCGTCACCGAGCACACGCGATCCAGTCGCCTGCTCTTCTGTGACAGCAAAAATGTCAAATTCGGCCCAGCTATCACCTGCTCCGCCCAGCCGGTACTCGACAGCCACGCTGCCGACCTGCTCTCCAAAAACAAAAATGAATACATTGAGCACCAGCTCTCAAAGCTCTCCGAAAATACTCTCAACCAGAAGATCGCAGCTGAACTGCTCAAAATAAAACAAGGGATACCGAACACACTAAACGCTATTCAGCTTTAAAATGATGGTAACAGTCAACCTTCAAAATGCGATGTCTCAGGATACCTCCGCCGTCGAAGGCTCTGCGCCTAAAATTTCCGTCCCTAAGGCAGGATCCGTTGTCTATGCCATCACAAGCGGCAAAGGCGGCGTAGGCAAAAGCAATATTGCCGCCAACCTCGCCATCTGCCTTGCAGCCTCGAACAAAAAGGTCGTCCTCCTTGACGCGGATTTCAGTCTCGCAAATCTTGACGTGCTGCTCAACATAAATAGCCGCTACAATATCGGCCATGTAATTTCAGGCCTCCGCACCATTGAAGAAGTCACCCAGACCGGCCCAGCCGGCATTGAAGTCATCTGCGGTGCCTCAGGCCTCGAAAGCCTCTCCGAACTAGGTACTTTCCAGCGTCAGCGTATCCTCGATGATCTTTCAAAGCTCCAGGAAAACGCCGATGCGATTGTTATAGATACTGCCGCTGGCATGACTCGCTCGGTTACCGCTTTCTGCCTCGCAAGCGATTATTGCCTCGTAGTCACAACGCCTGAACCCACAGCCATGACGGATGCTTATGCAATGATAAAGGTGCTTGTGGGCCATGAATACGGCGGGCGAATCAGCCTCGTCATCAACATGGCCGATACATTCGCCGAGGGCAAGCGCGTTTACCAGCAGATAGCACAGGTCACCAGGCGTTTCCTCGGAACTCATGTGTATGAGGGTGGAATTTTGCTGCGCGACCAAAAGTTATCGGACGCTGTAAAGCTCAGAAAACCCGTCGTCCTGGCATTCCCAAGGTCTCATATTAGTTCGGCTATTATCGCACTGGCCTCGAAATTGGCCCGCTGCTCAGCGGCTAAAATTGATAATGTCGGTTTTTTCCGACGCGTAGTTAATTGGTTTTTATAAAGTTTTGTCCCATTCGCCCGATAATACTATTACCGGGCGTCTCTAGTCTTTTGGCTGGACCGCTATGGATTGGCGTTCTTGATGAAGTTAGGCAGGGAGGTAAAAGATGAAAAGTAATCCGCATCCGAACGTTTCCCAGGTATGGGAAAAGTATCGGAAAAACAAATCGGAAGAACTCCGTAACATCCTTATGGAGCACTATCTCCACATCGTCAAGTACACCGCCGAGCACATTTACGCCAAATTGCCCGACAAAGTAGAACTTGACGATCTCATCTCCGCCGGTATTTTCGGCCTTATGGACGCTATCAACGCCTTCGACCAGGATCGCGGCGTGAAATTTGAAACCTACTGCACTCCCCGTATCCGCGGCGCCATTCTCGATGAACTCCGCGGCATGGACTGGGTACCCCGTCTTGTCCGCTCACGAGCGCATCAGCTCGATAACGCTACCCGCGTCCTCACAGCCCACCTTGGCCGATCCCCGACAGACAAGGAGTGCGCCAAGGAGCTTAATCTGAACATGAGCGATTTTTCACGTCTCCAGCGAGATGCCAGCGCGATAGGCCTCGTCTCTCTCAATAACAAATACGCAGATGGCGATGGCGATAAAGACATCCGCGAGATCGATATCATCGAAGACCAGCGAAGCGAAGACCCCATTATCGAAACACAGAAGCGCGACCTCAAAGGACTGCTCACCAAAGGCTTAACCCGCGCCGAACGCCTCATTGTCGTGCTCTATTACTATGAAGAAATGACCATGAAAGAGATCGGCGCCACCCTCGACCTCTCAGAATCCCGCGTCTCCCAGATGCATTCCTCTGTAGTAGCCAGGCTAAAATCCCAGCTCTACACCCGCAAACGCGAATTCGCCATCAGCGAATAATCCAAATACTCGTTTCGAACCACCCAAGCACCCACAATCCTGTGGGTGTTTTTATTTCCTCAATAACGCAAAGAAATATTGCGGACGACCGAACTGTGAACAGGGAAATTCTTGCAATCCGTGCATTCTTTGTTCATACTATCAACAATGCCTAATAAGAAAAGCCATGTGAAAATCATTCTAATAATTAGTTCGTTGATCGCCATTATGAGCGGATGCACAAAAGACGGGCCTGACCCAAATGATCTGCAGATCATAACTGCACAATACGGAGCAGATGCCAACTGGATAGATGTAACTAAACAGGTCAAAAGTAAAGTTGATAATAATAAACTAATAATTCGAGTATCAAACGAACTCGCAGGCGACCCTATTTTCGGGGCTGTAAAAACACTCAAGGTTAAATATAAGCTCAACGGCGTAGAACGACAAATCGAAAAACAGGAAGGACGGATTCTGCGGATATGTAAAGCAGGCGATGACAATGAAATATTTGTTGCTAAAACAGAGAGCGAGCTGCTGAAGCTGGCAAAGAAATACCCCGGACAGCTGGGTTTCTATGCCAAAAATCTTGAGACCCAAAAAATTGTGGAGTACCGCTCAGATGAACCGGCATGCATGGCTAGCATGGTAAAGGTGTTTGTTTTGCTGGAGATCATAAAAGAAGCTGAGCAAGGCAGAGTTGATTTTAACGAAGCTGTTGCCATCAAAAGGGCTGGGAAGCCCCCGGAAAATTGGCCTGTTAGCAAAGCTATGTACATGATGATTGCCATAAGTGATAATGACGCGACAAATGCGCTTGCGGCGAAATTCGGGTATGACAAAATTAATTCACTCCCAAAGCAGCTTGGAATAAACGAGGTGAGCCAAAAAGTATTGCCTGAGCCTGGTATATTAGACAAATTCCTGGACAAACGGGTTTTTTCCGAATCACAGAAGGCAGGCAATTTGTATCCACAGCATGCAACAGCACGTGGGATGGCACAGTATTATGAGCTGCTCTGCACTGAGAAAATGATAAATCCTGCTGTGAGCAAAAGGGTACTGGAATTCTTGAACGGAATCGAAAGGGATTTTGCACCTGAATCCAAGGCAGCTGGATATAAATGCCTCGGCAAAGGTGGAAGTAGCTTGTGGATCAGACCTTTCCACAAGCATTATAATATGGTCGGCTGGGCAGGCATTGCAAAGAGAAATGATACAAGCATTGTATTTTGTATCTGGAGCGAATTTTTTCCGACCGATAAAGATGAGCCAAGGTTGGACTGGCTATATACCCTGACAGACAGCATGATAGCCGTTGCAGAAAAGTAAATTGCCTTTATAAAACATTGTGCATTGAAGCACTACAATATCCAAACACATCATGCAGCACCTTTGTTTTCAAAACCCGCAACCCGTAACACGTAACCCGCAACAATTCCCTCTCACGGCAGATTCACAAGGAAATAATCCCTCACCACATTCTCCCAGCTGATCAAAGGCCCGAATTCCTGCGCAGCCGAAAGATACTGGCTCTTCATCTTCGCCGTCAGTGGCAGCATCCCGAATATCTCCCCTGCCGCTTTAGAAAGCAGTTGCCTTTCAAGAATATCACGCTGCTCTTTGGTGATAGCTTTAAGCTCTGGGCCGGTCATCGCCGCGCCCGCTGAAATAAAATCCACGATCTTAAAAGGCTTAGCCGGGCAAACCTCAAACGCCTTCTCCAGCAGATACGCGCATCCGCACGATGATGAAAGCACCGCCATGCCGCCAAACGGCACCGTCTCTACCTGCGCGATCCCGAAAGGCTCATACGTCGAAAACCCAAGTTCCGCATCAGACCCTATCCGCAGATCGGAAAGATCCATATCCGCAGGCACCCGCAGCCCGCAAGTCGTCCTGTCGAACCCGAACTGGTTTATAAACACGCACTTGATCGCCCTCGACCGCGAATTAAAAAGCTCCACCTGCTCGTAAATTTCTTCTTCGCTGCCCGTCAGGTCCGGCCACCCCTTCCTATGCAGCACAGGCCAGCCGTATTCCTTTTCCATCCTCGCCGTATCCGCCGCGGGCCTGCCCGTCGCGATAAGCGTCGAAACCAGTATATACGCCCCCTTGAGATTGGCCCCGTCGAACAGGCTGTCCATATAAGAAAGCATCGCGATATCGCGCCAAAGCCCCTTGCTCGGCACCAGCCTCGTAACATGCGTAAACACCACATCCGGCGTATAGTTGAGCAGATTATCAACATACGCCTCTATCCTCGCCCTGCTCGCCGCCTTGTGCTCAGCCGTTACGGGCCGAGCGCTGACGCCGTTATAAACCACCCGCACCTTCCCCGCATCCGCTTCCGGCAAAAGGAACAGGTACTCCGCCTTCACCAGATCGCTCACCGCGTATATCCTGTCCAGAAGCGCCGCCTTCTTCACCAGTTCGCAACGCGCATTTTTCTGCTGCGACCCGAATACCTCCTCCAGCGACTCCTTCTGGCCCGCCTGCTTCATCAAATTATAAAACGTAATATCCACCCCAGCCGTATTCTCAACCACCGCCCTCGCCGGCGATACCTCATGCGCAACGAACACCGTCTTATCCTCGCGCTCCGCCAGCACAACCGCCAAACACGAAGCCATCCCCATATATTCATGAGAAAAATGAGTGAACTCGTTCGAGCCGCCATAAAGCTTGTCCACGATCTCAACGTAAGGTATCGCTATCCGCAGATACTGCTCATAATCCCAGTCACCCTCGAACTGATCGGACCTTATCGCGAAATTCTGCCACAGCTTGTATTTGAATCGCGTCACCGCGTGCGGATTGATCTTGTTTATGCTTACGTTTACCACATCCACGACATTCTGCTTATTTGCGTCGAAGTCGCTCGTCACCGTCCTTTTGCCGTAGATTATATCCACCCCGTAATCGCGGACTATACCCCCGAACACCGTCCCCCAATCGCCGCGGTCAAAATTATGCTTGCTCGAAAACAGCACCTGTCCTTCCTTGCCAAAATCCGCCGCGAATTCCGCCCCGAACTCAAAATAAGGCCCGTAAAACAGAGTCTTATCGAAATGATTCTTATAAGCATGCGTACTGCAAAGCCCGTTGAGCACCGCCCCTATGCCGCCCATCTTCCTCGCCGACTCATGCGTAATATGACTTGCCACCCTGGCCATAATAATATCTCCTTATAGCCAAAGTATAACCCCAACCCCCTCCCCCCGCAACTCCGTGCTCTGTACCAATATTGTTAGCCCCGAAGGGGTGTAATTTGATAGCCCAGGGTGAAGTGTAGCGCAGCCCTGGGTCAATATCCACCCAAAAATTAGCCCTGAAAGGGCGAGATAAAATGTTTATACAGAGCACTATTTTCCACTTACTGTTCGCCTGTCCACACCTATTCGCCCTATCACTCTTCCGCGTTCATTGGAAGTTGAACGTTCGACGTTGGATGTTGGACGTTCACTTTTTACTCGCAACTCGCAACCCGTAACGCGTAACAATCCGCATCAATTCAAATCAAACAAACTGTTATCCAGCGGCGCAAACCACCCCACATCCGCCTTTTCACTCGTCTTCTCTTTCGTCCGTGCCATCACCTGGGCCCCCGCATGCCCGTCCGCCCACCCGATCTGTGCCTTGCCCTTATGACGAAAATGTATCGACGGCGCCGGATCCTGTATAGTCTCGATCTGCCCCTTGATTACAAAAAACCGCGCCTCCGCGACAGAGTACTCGGTATAATACGCCCCCGTCGCGTCAAATCTCGCCATCACCGTATCCGCGAACATCACCGTTTCGCCAGGCTTTCTTACATCCCCCGTCTTCACGCTCTCCCTCGCAAATTCCTCTTCAAGCCCCTTGATCCACATCGTCGAACCGATATACATCACGTTATACCCATACCCCCCGCTTCCGCTGTCATACTGCCCGTCCAGAGGCGATAACTCCCTCACAGAAACCGCTTGCGGACACACCAGCCTTGATCCCTGCATATACGAAGCCAACGGCCCCTTCTTATGATCAAACTCCTCCGCCGTACTCTCCCGCACCCCATACCACTTATGCTTATTATCGCCAAAAACATCAGGCCCGCCCGGCACATACCTCCCCCCGTTATCGCCCGCATACCCGTGATTGGCGATTGCCAACTGCCTCAGATTATTCCTGCATACTATTTCCTTGGCCCCCGACCGTGAACTGCTCAGCGCGGGCGCAAGCAGCCCCATCAGCAGTGCAATGACAAATATCACCACCAGCAGTTCGATCAGGCTAAAACCCTTCTTACTTCTCACCGAATTTGCCCTTCGCCATATCGAACAGCCAATCTATCCCGTC
>MHYB01000065.1:23548-32067 GCA_001824635.1 Planctomycetes bacterium GWF2_50_10 | reverse complement strand
TTGCCCTGCCAGTTCCTCGCTTATCTGCCCCGCCAACTCGTCGATCTCGTCAGGATATTCAAAAAACAGCACCCCGTCGTTTCCGCTGGCCGAAAAAATCTCGATCTTGTCTATCACATCCCTGTCCAGCTCTATCGTATAAACGATTTTTACAGCATCGGCCCCTTTCTCCTCGAGCGATACCTCAACCAGGTCGCCCTTCTCGCTCGTTCTAAGCTTACCGGTCTTAAACGGTATCCTGTTCTCGGCCGCGTCTCGTCGCACAATATCCATCGTATGCATCCCCATCCACGGCCGCGCAAGCCCCTTAAAAAAGCTACCGACCGCCCGCGACCGCGCCGTTTCGCCGTTTACCGTAACACTCGCCCCCGCCCCGCTATCCACAACCCGTATCTTTTTCATATTGCTGTCGATATTCAATATCATCGCCGGACTCGCCGTCCTCATCGCATCATAAACAAACGGCATCCGCCCCTTCCCCCGCACCTCGAAAGCCCCCAGCATTCCCCGCATGCGAAAACACGTCCACCCGCGCCAGTGCATAGCGTCCCGCTCGTCAACTCTCGCCGCGTCCGCCGGCCATGGAAATCGAAAGCCCGGCGGCTCTGAATTAGCGGTATTGTAATTAATTGCCGTACGAAAATCCTTTGCGTTATAAAATCTGTCATCCGTCGCACCCGTGATCAGCCCCGTCTTCCCGTCGCGTTCATACCGCAACCCCTCAGGCTTGCCTTCCATCATGTCGATAAATTCCGTCAAGCCCGCGCTGTCCGTCGGCAGCCTCCTCGTGAGCATGCTCCCTAATGGCAGATGATTATTATAAATGTATATTTTGTTTTGCCCCGAATGGTAATAGTAATTCCCGCTCCCATCCTGAAGCCACCCGCAAAGCTTGGTCTTCATCGAAGGGTCCCACCGCTGCATTGCCATGAACATCGGCCCATCCACCCCCTCCGGAAAATAATGCCACTGCTCATACGCCCCCTTGCTCAAACTCTTGCCGTATGTAAGATTCGTATTATGCGGCGACGTATTATCCCACCCCTGCAGAATATAATGGAATCCCTTTATATCCGACCGCCTCACCGCCCCCGTCGCGCCATCGCCCCCAAATCCACCCGCCCCAAAATACAGCACCGAGGACCCTATCAGCACAACCCCCACCGCCGCCATCGACCATATCTTCGCCGATGTACTCGCCAGCAGCAATTTCAGCCCCGATACCGCTGGCTCCCGTATCGCCGCCGATACGCTCCCCGCGCTAAACGTTATCGAAGCCCCCGCCGGCGTCGTCGCCTGCCCGAATATCCCTATCGCCCCCGCCAGCATCGCTGCCCCAAACCCGCGCTTCCGCAATTGAGTCTCCAGCGTTTTCCTCGCCCTGAAAAATGTCGTACGCGCCTGCGTCTCGCTGCACCCCACCGATTCCGCTATCTCGCCGAACGAAAGATCCTCAAAGCACCTCAGCGAAACGATCTGCCTCTGAACTTCCTTCAGTGCCGCCATCGCGTCCAGCGCCGCCTGCGCAAGTTCCTTCTGGCACATCGCCGCCGCCCCATAACTAGCCTTGCCGTCGGACATTTCCTCCATCATCGACTCTGCCGATTCCCCAAGCCTGCTGAAATTCATCGGCACCCGCCGCCGCCGATGTTCATAAAGTTTATTAGTCGCGATCCTGAACAGCCACGACCGAAAACTCTCTGGCCTTTCGAGTGTCGCTATAGATTTTACCATTTGCATAAGCGTCTCCTGAACCAGTTCGTCAGTTAATGTCTTATCCAGCGTACTGCGAAGCAAAAACGCCTCCAGCATCGGCCTTACCGCCGCCGACACTCTCTCCAATCCCCTCGTATCCCCGCCCGCCGCGATCCGCACAAGCTCTGTCAACTGCTCCATATCACCTTGACACATCACGACCTTCATTTCCATAGCTGTCTTGCCACCCATAACTCACTTTTCGTTTGAACTTGTGCAATCTTTTTTCGCATACCCATGCTAATATACCCAGAATCCATAAAAATTCCGCCTCTAAAATCACCAGATCACCACTCTTGAGATGCACCCCCTCGTAGTTTCGTGACCAAAAAAATATAATTTTTCCCAAACCCGCATCCGCTCCCCTTGATTTCCCTTGTACCCCAATCTGCCCATAACTATAATTATGGAGAATTCTGGAGACACAATTGTGATTGGAAGATTATTTTTTTCAGCTGCCCTCATAACAGCTTTTTGCACCACCCTCTTCGCCGACCCGAATACCCCCGCCGACCCCTTCACAGGCATTTTCCGCGGCACCTTGACCTACCCCTGCGCTCGCCAAATCAATCTCCATGCCTCCGTTATCCAGGATGCAGACCAGTACAGGATCGAAATAGCTATTTCGACTCTCACCGGTATTGTTCCCTTCTCTACAGTCTATGCGACTAAAAAAGGCGACAAGTTGCTCATCGCCGGCCCCGATCAAAACGGCAATACTTTCAATGCCGACGTCAATGAATCCGCTATCATAGGCACCTGCAAAGCCGGTTATTTCTGCAGATATAAATTGCACAAGTTCAAACCCGGCCCGCAAACCCCCGAATTTATCCCCGAATACGAAGGCAGGCTAAATTACGCCGACGGACGAAATGTCTGGCTCAGCGCCACACTTCTTAATTTACCCGATGGCCGTGCCCAGCTTGATCTTCGCACTCACCTCGAAACCCCGCTTGCTGTCCTCACCGGCACAAAGCAGAAAAACGTATTTCTCTTTGACCAGGTTATTGACGCCGTCACATGGACCGCCTCCGCCGACCAAACCTCCATCGCCGGCACTCTCAAAGGCACCGAGCAATACGCCACCTACATGCTCCGCTCCGTAAAACCCGCCGCCCCAGCCGATCCAGTCCCCACAAAATCCTGCGCCCCTTGAAAATTCATGTACCTGTATGTTTTCTAACCCGTAACCCGCAACTCGTAACCCGCAACAGCACCGATCGATATAATAAATTAATTGAAGATTAAAAGTTGCTTTGGTTGAAAGTGCCAGACAAACCGCTTCAGCTATTGCCCTGTGAGGGAAGAGAGATGAAAAACGCCGAACCTTTATTTAGTTCTGATTGGAGCCAGATCTTTCCGTTGTTTCTATCAACCATTCTTTTTACCATCGTCAGACCCATACCCTCGCCTTCAGCGCTGGATTTTTCGGCGAGCCTGGTAAATATCTCGAACGCCTTCTGCTGGTTTTCCGGTGCAATGCCTATGCCGTTATCAGCCACACAGTAAATCACACGATCTTTTATGACCTCGCCGCCTATACATATCTCGCCCTGCCTTGTCGGATCGAGGTACTTTACAGCGTTATCAATAAGATTGGTGAATATCTGTGTCACCTGGGCTTTGTCCGCCCAGCACGGAGGTAGATCATCAAAGCATATCTTCGCGCCGGATTTTACGAACTTGATCTCAAGGACAGAAATTATCTTCCGCACAATTTCGTTCATTTCCAGCATCTCAGGCTTAACCACCGCAAGACCTATGCGGGCAACATCCACAAGGGATTTAACAAGAGTATTCATCGCATCCGCGCTGGAATCGATAAAGCCGATGGCCTCCGGAATACTTTGTTCAAAGATCGGCTTTAGCTGCCCATCGATCTGGGCGGGAATGTAAAGATCGCCAAGCAGCTTTTTTACCGCCTCAAAATCCTGCTTGATAAAATTGCTGAATCCCTTGACATTTACCAGCGGCGCCCTCAGATCGTGCGAGACCACACCGATGATCGCCTCAAGCTCTTTAGTTTGATTATCCAGTCTGCCGGTAAGTTCCTCAAGCTTACTCTGATAATTTCTCCGCTGGGTTACATCCATGCATATTCCCATCATTCGCACTGGCTTACCAGACTCATCGTATTCTGTCCGGCCCCTTGAAAGTATCCAGCGCACTGTGTTATCCGGTCCGGCTATGCGATACTCATCACTATAGCCCACGTGCTCGCGTATCGCTCTTTTTATATCATCATCGACGCGCCGCAGGTCTTCAGGGTGAACACAATTGAGCAAGTCACCATAACTTAATTGTTTTTGATCCCAAAGGCAGTAAACCTCCCGAAACTTATCGGAACAATTGATTACGTCATTGCCCAGATCTCTTTCCCACTGACCGACGTTTGCCGATTCAGCAGTCAATCGCAATCGTTCCTCGCTATACCGCAGTGCGTCCTCGACCTCCTTGCGTTCGGTAATATCTTGTGTAATACCGAAGGCACCAAGGAGTTCATTGTATTCATCAAACTCGAGATATGCTTTCTCTCGCACCCACTTGATCTTGCCCTCGACGACTAATCGGTGCTCTATATCATAGGCTTCACCGGCCAGGGCCGCCTTCCATTTTGCATCTACATACTCGCGGTCGTCGGGATGTACTACGGAAAGGAACGTCTCGTAAGTCTGCGGCATACCCACGGTATATCCAAAAATTCGATAGTTCTCATCCGACCACGTTAATTCATTACGCCGAACATTTAATCGCCAGCTTCCGATATTTCCTACAGCCTGTGCTCGGCTTAAGTCCTCGCGGTTCTGACGCAGCATTTCCTGAGCCTGCATGCGGTCGGTGATATCCAGCATTAATCCGTGGAGTCGCAGTAATTTGCCATCCTGGTCAAAAATTCCTTCTGCGGCATCTTCGACCCACTTGACCTTTCCATCGGTGAGAACGAGACGATACTGGAGGCGGTAATTGGGGCCATTTTGCCGCAAATCACATATTGTCTTTTCAAGAACGGGACGATCATCGGGATGTACGCTTGCGAAAAATTCGGCGCCCGTGCCTTTTAGAGCATTATTTTCAAACAGGTCGGCTGCGTTTTCGGAGCGGATCACAACATCCGTCCCGCAATGCCATTCATAAGCAATGACCTGGCCGGCACGGAGCGCTTCGCCGAGCAATTCCTTGTTTTTTCGCTTGAGGTCGGAGATGTCGGTTACCACCAGGCACAGAGAAGGAATTTCCTGCTCCTCCAGCGGCGATAAAGCCGCATAGACTGAAACGTCCTTGCCGCCTTGAGCGGTAAGGGTCAGTTCCCCACGCATCCGGCAATGGTAGCATCCTTTAGCCATTCGCTCAAAAAGCTGAATATTATCACCGCTGAGGAATTCAGTAATTCTTCTTCCAAGAATATTGTTCAATGTCAGTTCGAGTATTTCAGCAAATCGCCCATTGCAGTACAGTATTACGCCTTCATCGGTTAGCGTGGCCGCGCCTTCGTTCATGGTTTCAATTACGGTACGGAACGGACGTTCTGCTCCTTGAAGTGTAAAGACCTGCTGCTGATCCTTGTGGTCTACGACAAACGCGTCTACAGACCCCTGCTGTATTGCCTGGAGAAGTTCTTTAGTGTCATCAAGTTCCTGGCGCAATACCTTGATTTGCGCCCGCAGTCTGGCGTTAGCGGCTTTGAGTTTATCATTGTTGTCGCTATTCATTGCCATACCGTCACTTTAGGTTCATTGGCTGCCCTGCGAAATCGCCACGTTTTTTCTTTGCTTACTGGGCACGTACTCTTGCCCACCGAATCCCCTATTCACACTTTTCACACCTTCACACTTTTCGCACTTTTCACACCCTTTTACCAGCCCAGCATTTAATGCTGGGTGTCCCAACCTCCCATCCATCAATCCTCATCCCCCGCCTTTTTCCTCGCCTTACCCAGCCGCAGATCAAGCTTTAGCGTAGGGTGGGCAAGTACTCTTGCCCACCGATCCTCTTTTCCACATCCTTTACCAGCCCACGATGGCCATCGTGGGTTTAGAATTCCGTACACCAAGAACTTCGAACTAGAAAAAAGTACTCCTGACTTCTGTATTCTGTATTCTCTTCCACAACTCAAAACTCGCAACCCAAAACTATTGCTCATCCCCCGCCTTCTTCCTCACCTTAGCCGGCCGCAGATCAAGCCCAACAAGTATCTTTTCAACATCAGCCATATCGCCGATGAACTTTCGCAAAGGCAGAGGAAGTTTTTTAATGAGAGTTGGAGCGGCTATTATCTGTTCACCTTTCGCCAATGTAGGCTGCTGGTAAACATCCACCACCTCCAAATGGTAACGGCCTTTGAGATATTTTTCACAAATCTCTTTTATATTGGCTACCGCGCGTGTGCTGCGGGGCGTCATTCCGGCGATGTAAAGTTTGAGTGTGTAAACTCCGGCGGTTTTACTTTTAAGAGCGGCTTCAAACTCTTTCGTACTGGTTTTAGGCTCGTTTGTTTTTTCTTTCATTTCGCCCCCTTGATCTCCGTAGCCGATCGCAATTGCAGACCCACCAGCACACGATCTGTATCGGATAGATCACCGATTATCTTCCTAAGCGGCAAAGGCAGCTTTCTTACCACCGTCGGTATTGCCAGGATCGCATCCTCACGGGCGAGTTTGGGATTCTTAATAAGGTCTATGACTTCAATACGGTATCGGCCATGCAGATGCTCTTCGCAAAGCTTTTTTAAATTGGCAAAAGCGCGCAGCGATTTTGGTGTCTGCCCGGCTACATAGAGCCTAAGGTCAAAAATTTCCGGGTCTGTCGAAACCCTTTCATTTTTAGATACTTTTTTCTTTTTCGCCACCGGGCTTGGCAATGTTGCCTTTTTACTCATTTTTTGGCCCCCGTTCTTTTGCGTTTATTGGGGCTGACAAGCTGCACATCCTTTGAAATGCGCGAGCTGGTAAGTCGCTCCTTCGCGAGATTTTCTGCCTCACGACGGGCGGTTTCTTGACTTTGCAGTACTTTCTCCTGATCGCTCAGAGCCGCAAGCTGCGCTTCCAGGGCTGTTATCTGCGCCTGCGTACTCTTGCGATTGCCTTCAAGTTCTCGCTGCTTGGACTTGATTTCCTGCTCGCGAGTAAGTGATTCTACCCTGTCCCTCGCTTCCTGCTGCACCCGTGCCGAACCGGTAAGGACAATCCCTTGGCCGATATAAACATCTGAAAGCTCAATGCCGCTGCTGGTAATTCGGAATTCACGAACCTGGTTTGAATGAGACATACCACGCGATTTGAGCACATTTATGAGCCGGTTTCGTTCGCCGTTAAGTTCGACGTCACGCAGCAGTATCCATGTATCTATCAGGGAAGAAATGCCTTCCTGCGTGCGTTCCAAGCTGATATTCGCAGCGGAGGTGAGATCGGTAAATAGGGTGGTGATCAGGCGGGATTTACAGAAATCGATAAGCCTGGTGAGCATGGATTTTATATCCTGCCCCATGCCGCCAGTAAGAAAACTGCTGATCGGATCGACTATGACTACCTCGGGCTTGTACTTAATGATCAGCTTGTGCATCATTGCTAAATGCATTTCCAGGCCGAAAACAGTCGGCCGGGCAGTATAAAATTGAAGCGAACCCTTTTCTACACATTTATTGAGATCCATGCCGATTGAACGCATGTTGCGGATTATCTGATCATAAGATTCTTCCATCGCTACAAACAGGCATTTAGTTCCTTTATGGCATAAGCCATTCACAAAAGAACTCGCCATGCTGCTCTTACCTGTTCCGGCCGTACCGGAGACAAGCACGCTTGAGCCTTTGAAATATCCTTTGCCTTCAAACATTGCATCAAGTCCGGCAATACCTGTTGGAACACGCTCAGTACTTATTGAATAATTCAGGCCCAGGCTCGTCACCGGCAAAACAGAAATACCATCTTCGTCAATAAGGAATGGATATTCATTGCTGCCGTGCGAAGAACCGCGGTATTTCAGAACCCGTAACCTGCGCGTGGAAATTTGTTCCTGCATCCTGTTGTCAAGGACGATCACGCAATCCGAGACATACTCTTCTATGCCGTGTCGGGTAAGACTTCCCTCTTTGCCCCGTTCAGCAGTGATGATTGCTGTAAGACCTTTCTGTTTAAGCCATGCGAAAAGCCGCTGTAACTCAGCACGCACTATGAATTCGTTGCCAAATCCTGAAAACAATGTTTCCAGTGTATCGAGTACGACACGCTTTGCCCCGATCGAATCAACAATACCGCCCAGCCGAATAAATAACCCCTCCAGGTCAAATTCACCTGTTTCAATGATCTCGGCGCGATTTATTTCTATGTGGTCGAGAATAAGTTTGTTTTGTGCGACCATGTTTTCAAGGTCAAATCCAAGCGATTTGAAATTCTCAACCAACTCCTTTGTGCCTTCTTCAAACGCGATGAATGCTGCCGGTTCATTGTAGTCGAGAATACCCCTGACCAAAAATTCCATCCCCATAACAGTCTTGCCGCACCCCGCGCCCCCCGTCACCAAAGTAGGCCGTCCAAGAGGCAATCCCCCGCTTGTAATTTCGTCAAGACCTTTAATACCGGTAGGACACTTCGCAAGTTCCCTTGAGACAGTTCGATGTTTTTGCTTCATCCACAAACTCCCTTACAAATCGGCCCTTCCCTGTTTGCGTACTCCCCAAAAAGATAATGCTAATCTTATATTTAATCTATGTCAATACTGAAACCGCCCCCATTATCGCCCCCAAATACCCCCCTTGGTATTCCCCT
>MHYB01000065.1:8142-23474 GCA_001824635.1 Planctomycetes bacterium GWF2_50_10 | reverse complement strand
ATAAACCGCTCCTTATCGATCACACATCCAGCCGCCTTTAGCTCCTCCACAAATCGCGTTCCATCCTGCCAATACCCCGCCGTAGGCTTTAAATGAGGGTATAATCCCAGAAAATACGCGTTCATGCACTCATTTAGCATCTCCCGCAGGTATTTACAAACCATAGAAGCCAGCGAAACCGGCAAAAACCTGTCATCCGCCTCCACAACAAAATGAATTTTCACCGTCTTACCCCCCATTTTAAGCTCATAACTGCTGTCTTTTTCATCCTGCCTCAGCACTCGTAAGTCCTCTGGTGCCAGCATCTTAAGCAGCCCCGGCGCATAATCCATCCGCCCCCCCTGCCTGTCCACCACGATCTGTATCACCCCGCCCCCAGCCCTGTCAATCGCATCCTGCATCAGTATGCTGGCCGTATCAAAAAGCACACTGCTCTTATTTTTAGCCGCATCGACAAGCTTATTGAAATACGCCACATCAAGACAGCAACTCTTTAGCCACAAAAGCTTTACGCCCGCCTTCTCCATATCCCTACCCAGCACCCTCGCCGCGATAGCCAAATCCCCCTCATCTACTTCAAGCCTCCTCCCGCACAACCCCTGATACCACTTATACTCATCCAGCCTACCCCCCGCGCTACCCCCGCAAAGCACCCCCACAAGCTCATCTAAATTCGCCGGCTTATGGCCCAAATTCGCCAAACACGCCAGCGTCGTCCGCTGTAAGTGCTTTATTCCCAATCCCTTACTGAACGCCTGTTTTGAATCCGTAACCAGCAGCCGCCCCGCCAACTTCGCCTTACCCTTACTTACACTCTTCCCCATCGCCGCCCACATACTCCCCTTCAAAAGCTCATCGGGCACCTCAAACGCCGCCGAAGACACCAGCATCGGCCCAAGCAGCGGCCCATACCCCGCCTCATCTATCCCTACCAGAACCGCCATTGCAATCCTTTTCGCTAACTTAAGTTACATAATTTTCCGATAAGAATTTAATACACGGCCCGCGCCGATTTAGCTATACTGTTTGCTCTATATTTATGAGGAGATTTGAAAAATGATTCATCTTTCTCGACCTGACATCACGGAAAAAGAGATTGCAGCCGTTGTGGAAGTGCTCAAAAGCAACTCACTTTCACTAGGCCCCAAAGTGCCCGAATTTGAAGCCGCGATAGCGAAATACGTCGGCCGAAAGTATGGCGTTGCCGTAAATAGCGGCACCACCGCACTTTACCTCAGCCTACTGGCTATGGGCATTAAACCCGGCGACGAAATTATCACTACTCCCTTTACCTTTATCGCCTCAACTAACTGTATCCTGATGGCCGGCGCCAAACCCGTCTACGTCGATATTGACCCTACTAATTTAAACATCGACCCCGCCCGCATTGAGGCCGCCATTACCCCCAAAACCAAGGCTATCCTCCCCGTAATCGTCTTCGGCAACGCCTGGGGCTTCGATAAGATCGTCGAGATCGCAAAAAAACACAACCTTCCCATCCTCGAAGACAGCTGCGAGGGCCTGGGAACCATATATAAAGGTACAAAAGTCGGCGGCTTCGGCCGAATGAGCTGCTTCGGTTTTTACCCAAATAAGCAGGTAACCACCGGCGAAGGCGGCATGATCCTCACCGACGAACAGGAACTAGTCGATATCTGCGTCTCCCTCCGCAATCAGGGCCGCGGCAAAGGCGGCGGCTGGCTAGCCCATGAACGCCTCGGCTACAATTTCCGCCTGCCCGACATAAACTGCGCCCTCGGCGTGGTGCAAGCTACCCGAATCGACGAATTCCGCCAAAAACGCCGCAAAGTTGCCCAGATGTACCAGCAGCTCCTGACCGGCGAAGACCGTCTGATTACCCCCCAGGAACCCCAGGGCGGCGAAATGAGCTGGTTCGTTTTCGTTATCCGGCTGGCCAACAAGTATAGCCAAACCCACCGCGACCATATCCTCAAACGAATGTTCGAAAACGGCGTACAGGTCAGCAACTACTTTCCGCCTGTACACTTACAGCCGTTTATCGCAAATGAGTACGGCTATAAACCCGGCGATTTCCCCATCACTGATGCGGTCTGCCAGCGGACTATCGCCCTGCCGTTTCATAACAACTTGCCCGAATCCGACGCAAAAACAGTCGTGGCTACCCTCAAAAAGTGCCTCGACGAAGCCGATTCGCTGTAAGTCTTGCAACAACATTATCAGACCAAAAGGGCGGTTTTTGCCGCCCTTTTCCATTGTTTCTAAACTCGCCCCCTTTGCGTGCCGAAGTCCTTTCTATACTTGGAAAGGATTTAAGTATGACAACTCTGACAGAACGTCGCACCGAAAAACGCCTCCGTTACAGCTGGCCCGTATGGTTTGCGGAAAACTTCGATGGAGTCCTTAACCAGGGACAAATGGTCGATGTCGCAAGCGGCGGTGCCGCCTTCACCTGCTACGCCGACGCCTCCCCCTATCCCGGCCAGCCCATAACAGCCCGCTTTAGCGTCCCCCAGTACGGAAACGATGACTCATTTGATATGCAGAATTTCATCCGTTCCGGCAAGGTCTGCCGTGTTGAGGATATAAGCCCTTATGTCAGGCGCGTAGCCGTCCAGTTTGCCACCCCCCTGTCCTTTAAACCAGCACAGGCCGAAGAACCCGAGCAGGTCTTCTCAGATTTCGCCACAGTAGGCACTTTCTGACCAAATAAAAAGATCGCGCAAGTCGATTGACCTGCGCGATCTCAATTTTAAGCTCAAAAACTCGGTTTTAGGCCAGTTTACGCCTTAACAGTCCCAAACCTCCCAAACCCAGCAAAGCCATCGTCGCCGGCTCAGGTATTCTCACAATAATATCCTGTGCCCGGTTATTTTCCGAATCAACTAGGTTGAGCACCTTTATATTAGAATTTACATAATCAGATGGCATACTTGTATTTGCAAGATTAACGTAGAAATGCGTACTTGTTTCGTCTGTACCACCGTACCTGTAAGTACTTGTCTCCTGCTCGATAAACCACATCGCATCCTGAAGTGCCGCTGCCTTTGCGTTAGAATCGATACCCAGCGCTCCGTCAAGATACTGGTTATAAAGCCATGCCGTGCGATTATCCAGCGGATCTAGCCCGTTAGTAGCCCCGCCAACACCGCCGTTGTTTGCCGCCGAATTCAACGTGGCCGAATAATAAATGCCATGGGTAAGCCCTTCAGGAAGTTCCATACAGAAGGTATCAAACCACCCATCTGCCACACCTTCAATGCCACTTGCTCTAAATTTAAGCACAACTGCGTAAACAGGCAGATTAGCGTAATTACCCCAGCTCCAATCGCCTAAACCAAATGATTCGGCCTCGCTGCCAAAATACACCGTTGGCATTACCATCCCAACCGCCGGCAGGGAGCTTGCCAATACCAATAAAGAAAGCACTAAAAATTTCATTCCAAACCTCCTAAAATAGACAAAGTAATCCAAGCGCATAAACGTGTACTATCCGGTTTCTCCCCAACCGTATGCGATGTAAAACCAAGGTGAACTTCAGGCCCATAATATAGCAATTTTCTTGGACCAAAGTCAACTAAAATAATACTCAATAGTGTTTACTATCTGTTAGGCAGACGCCCTGAATACCATAAAACCTTATTTTTTCATTTATTTACGCTGTCGCCGAGGTTAGATTATTCTGACTTGATCCCCACTAAAACTATATCTTTTTTTGCTTCCCTGGGGGAGGCAGTTTGCATACAGGGCATGAAAAATGAACCGGATAGCGATAAAAATGCTCACGGGCGACAGGGCCAAGTACTTTGGTATCCTGGTAGGCCTGACCTTTTCATCACTGCTTATCACTATGCAGATTTCGGTTTTTGCAGGCATTATGAGCCGAACTTTCGGCTTCATAACCGATATCGGCCTGCCGCAAATATGGGTGATGGACCCCAAAGTTCAGTTCATTGACGATGTTAAACCCATGCAGGATACCGAGTTATATCGTGTCCGCAGCGTCGGCGGCGTTGCCTGGGCAGAGCCTTTATACAAGGGAATCCTCAAAGTTCGCCTGCAAAATGGGAATTTTCAAAGTTGTAACGTCCTTGGCCTCGATGATACCACCCTTATCGGCGGCCCTTCACGCATGATAGAAGGCAACCTGTCAAGCCTCCGCCGGGCCGATGCCGTAATAGTGGATGAGGTAGGCGCAAAAGGCAAACTGGCCCATACCATGACTGTAAACGGCCAGAATGTTTCAATACCGCTTAAAATCGGCGATTCTATTGAAATAAATGATCATCGCGCGATTGTCGTGGGCATATGCAAGGTAAGCAGAACGTTCCAGTCCCAGCCCGTAATCTACACAACCTATTCCCGCGCGACGACCTTTGCCCCGCGTGAGCGCAAGTTGCTTTCTTTCATACTCGCTACTCCCAAGCCCGGCGAAAACCTCAATGAGGTCTGCCAGCGAATTACTCGTGTTACCGGCCTGCTGGCGGTTTCCAGCTATGGCTTTAAATATCGCACATTGATGTATTTTCTTACCAGCACCGGGTTGCCAATAAATTTCGGAATCGCGGTTTTCTTTTCGTTCATGGTCGGCACGATCATATCCGGCATGACTTTTTACAATTTCACCATGGAAAATATGCGGTATTTCGGCACTCTTAAGGCTATGGGAGCCAAAAACCGGCTTTTGTTGCGAATGATCGCGATTGAGGCACTCTTAGTCGGGCTGATAAGTTACTGCATGGGCGTAGGCGGAGCGGCATTTGTTGGGTTTATTTTCCGCAACACAGAAATGGCCTTTCTGCTATTGCCCCATACACTGATCGTAATTGCAGTAGTTGTAACTTCTATATGCATATTAACTTCAAGCCTTTGCATTTACCAGGTCATGAAACTTGAACCTGCGATAGTATTTAAAACATAAGTGGAAAAAATCGAAAACAACAGGATAGCCGTAAGTTGCTCAGGCGTAACCAAGACCTACGGCAAGGGAGAAACCGCCGTCCAAGCCCTACGCGGCATAGACCTCGTCGTGCCCCGCGGCAAGTTGACCATGCTTGTAGGCCCATCGGGGTGTGGCAAGACGACACTGATCTCTGTTATCGCGGGAATTCTGTACCACGACCAGGGCCAGTGCATCGTATTTGATGAAAATCTAAAGGGATTATCAGAAGAAGATAGGACTGACTTCAGGGCTTACAATATAGGCTTTGTTTTTCAGGCTTTTAACCTCTTGCCCACACTGGACATAAAAGAAAATGTCGCTATTCCCTTACTAATCCGCGGTATCTGCCGCAAGGCTGCGTTTGAGACGGCAGCGGTTATTCTTGAACAGGTTGGCCTAAAGGAGCGAATGCATTCGCTTCCCGCCCAGCTTTCCGGCGGTCAGCAGCAGCGGGTGGCTATTGCCAGGTCGCTTGTGCATAACCCTCGCCTTATCGTATGCGACGAGCCGACAAGTTCACTGGATCACGAAACCGGTCAGAAGATCATGGTCCTCCTCCGCCAGGTGGCCCTTTCGCAAGATTGCGCGCTGATAGTGGTTACACACGACGCGAGAATATTCGGATTTGCAGATTATATAGCCCAGATGGATGACGGACATATTATCAGTGTAGACTCACCGGATAAAATGAAGGAAAAGGTCTGATGCGAAAATTCATTATCCCTGTTATAGCCGCAGTAGGATTTATTCTGGCGATATACATGGTGGCAAGCTCGAATAAACCTGTGCCACCCGCGATGCCGGTAGCACAGCCTGCAGTGCCCCCGTTTAAAACCTTCATAGCCGGTGCAGGCATGATCGAAGCAGCCACAGAAAATATTTCCATAGGCGCTCCCGTAGCGGGGATCGTAACCGATATTTACGTCCAGATAGGCGATTACGTCAAGGCGGGCCAGCCATTATTTAAAATAGACGACCGCGATCTCCAGGCCCAGGCCAGTGTACGCAAGGCTGATGTAGAACAAGTTCAGGCAAAACTGACAAAATTAGAGAAACTGCCCCGTCCTGAGGACGTCAATGTGGCCGTAGCGACGCTGAGACAAAGCGAGGCGAATCTGGCCGATACCCAGAGTCAGTTGAAACGCTTTGAGAGCATTACCCAGCCCGGTGCGATCACTGAAGAGGACCTGAGCCGAAGGCGATACGCGGTACAGGGTGCGCAAGCCAGGGTTGAAGAAGCCAAGGCACGCCTTGATCTATTAAAGGCTGGCACATGGCAGCCGGATATCATGGTAGCTAAAGCAGAACTCGACAGCGCAAAAGCCCAGCTCAGAGCGATCGAGACCGATATAGACCGCCTCACTGTTAAGGCTCCGGTAACTTCGCGTGTCCTGCAAGTCAAGATCAGGCCGGGCGAATTTGCACCGGCAAATGTTACATCAACCCCACTTATGCTGTTGGGAAATGTTGACAAATTGCACGTTAGAGTAGATATTGATGAGAATGATGCCTGGCGTTTTGAACCCAACTCACCCGCGGTAGCTTTTGCTCGCGGAAATGCAGATATTAAGGTCGACCTCGCATATGTTCGAACCGAACCTTATGTTGTGCCAAAAAGATCGTTAACCGGCGAGGCTACCGAACGAGTTGACACACGAGTGCTCCAGGTGATCTACAGTTTTGACCAGAGCAAAAGGCCGCTTTATGTTGGCCAGCTCATGGATGTTTATATCAAAGCACCGCCGGCGATAGAGGCTGTGGACGATGCCAATGCGGCTGTAAGTAGTAAATAAGTTTTATTGAGAAGTAAAGATGGCAAAAGAACGTAAGAGTAATATCGGCAAAATTTTCTGGATCATTGTATTTTCAGCAGCAGCTGTCATGGGACTGCATTACGGTGTTAAATATTTTATGAAATCGCTGATTTATGAATGGACTGATGATGCATTTATCGAAGGGCATGTGGTACAGATAAGCCCGCGAGTTGCAGGGCATGTGCTTAAGGTTTATGTGGACGACAATCAGTTAGTCCAGCAGGGCCAATTGCTCGTCGAGATAGATCCTGCCGATTACCAGGCTAAAGTTGCGGCTTCGGAGGCTTCGCTTGAAGCATCCAAGGCACAGATACAGCAGGTGCAAGCTGATATAGTTGCCGCCCAGGCCGAGGCTCGGCGGACTGAAACTGATCTTCGCCGTTACCAGGAGGCCGTAAACAGTGTTTCCAAGCAGCAATTGGATAATGCCAAAGCTGCCGCGGATTCGGCCGCTGCAAAATACCTGGCTACAACAAAGCAGGCGGCAGTCGCCCAGGCTCGCATTGCCGAGGCGAATTCCGCGCTTGACCAGGCCGAGCTTCAACTGTCTTACACAAAGATCTATGCTCCTGAGTCCGGCAAGATCACCAAAAAAAGTGTCGAGCCGGGGTCTTATGTCTCTGTCGGTCAGCCGCTGCTGGCAGTAGTGCCGCCGAAAATGTGGGTAGTCGCAAATTATAAGGAGACTCAGCTTAAAGAAATCCGCCCTGGGCAGGAAGTGAATGTTAAAATTGATGCGTTCCCATATATGCGGCTCAAAGGCCGTGTTGATTCTATCCAATCCGGAACAGGTTCGCGGTTCTCGCTGCTGCCACCTGAAAACGCCACGGGCAATTATGTAAAAATCGTTCAGCGAGTCCCTGTAAAAATCGTTATCGAGGCCCAGCCCGATGAATTACAAATGCTCTCGCCCGGAATGTCCGTAGTGCCGTCGATAAGAGTAAAAAATGAGCCTTGATCCCGTGCAAAACTCAAACGATCTTCACGCTGACTGGCGACCGGCACATAGCCCCTGGATCATTGCCGTAACTGTCATGATAGCGACATTTATGGAGGTGCTCGATACCTCCATCGCAAATGTTGCGCTTCCGCACATCGCCGGCAACCTCTCGGCGAGCATCGATGAAAGCACATGGGTACTTACGTCGTACCTTGTCGCAAACGCTATTATACTGCCGCTTTCGGGCTGGTTCTCAATGCTTTTCGGCCGAAAACGATTTTACATCGCATGCGTCGCAATGTTCACCATTACCTCCCTTTTATGCGGCTTGGCTCCGAATATCGAAACGCTGGTGCTCTTCAGGATCCTCCAGGGAGCCAGCGGCGGAGCTTTGCAGCCTATTTCACAATCGATCCTGGTGGAAAGCTTTGAACCCAAGCGGCGAGGAATGGCAATGGCCGTTTATGGAATGGGAATCGTATTTGCCCCAATCATCGGCCCAACTCTCGGCGGATGGATCACGGATAATTATAGCTGGCGATGGATTTTCCTGATCAATATTCCCGTGGGCTTTCTTTCTATCGCCCTTACCGGCATGCTTATTAAGGATCCGCCTTTCCTAATACGCAAAACGTTTAAAACAGGACTCAAAATAGACTTCATCGGCCTTGGCCTTTTAAGTGTAGGTCTCGGTGCCCTCCAGATCATGCTCGACAAAGGCCAGCGAGAGGACTGGTTCGCATCGCAGTTCATCAACTCACTTGCGATCATAGCCGTTGTGTGCCTAATCGCAGTCGTGATATGGGAACTCAGGCATAGCCAGCCCGTCGTCGATCTCAAACTCCTCAAAGATCGTAATTTCAGCGCAGCCGTATTTATGATTTTTTTTGTGGGATTTGTGCTTTACGGTTCGACGGTGCTGCTGCCGATATATCTCCAGACGCTTCTGGGCTATAACGCTACCCTTAGCGGACTGGTGCTTTCACCCGGAGGTATCGTTACACTGTGCACCATGCCTATAGTTGGCCTTCTGCTGAGCAAAGTGCAGGCACGCTGGCTCGTCATCGTCGGCTTGGTTATCGGGGCCATTGGCTTATTCGAATCGACGCGATTTAGCCTCCAGACAAGTTTTGCCCATGCGGTGTGGGCAAGAATAATAATTTCTGCATCCCTTGGATTTCTGTTTGTGCCCATAAATTCCGTAGCATATCATTTTCTTGCCAAAACCCAGTACGACCAGGCTTCCGGGCTTGTAAACCTCTCGCGAAACCTCGGCGGCAGTTTCGGTATTTCTTTCGTAACAACAATACTGGCCAGGCGAACGCAGTTCCACCAGGCAAGGCTCACTGATCACGTCAATGATTACAACCCGGCCTACCGAGAAATGTCCGCCAACGCCCATGATGCGATTATCGCCCAGGGAACTAACGCGTATACCGCAGCCATGCAGGCAAAATCGCTGATTTATTCGCTTGTGCAGCGTGAGGCAGCGATGCTGTCTTTTATAGATGCTTTTTGGCTTCTCGGGATATTATTTCTGGCTATAATACCCCTGGTATTTGTTATGCGAAGTACTGCAAACGAAAAAGTACATGTCCAAGGCCACTGATGAAAAATGGAGTAATTATGAATAAGATCGTTGCGTTACTTTTTGCAATTTCCTTTGCCCTTGCCGGGTGCACAGTCGGACCAAATTATAAAACACCCGATATCAATACACCTGCCCAGTTCACCGGGTCGGACCCCAATACAGTCAAATCATCACCGCAGGATTTTAATGATCCCAACCTGGCAAGGTGGTGGGACCAGCTCGGCGATCCTCAGCTTAGCTCACTTATCGACGAGGCACTCACTTGCAATCTTGATTTGCGAATCGCAGCAGCACGCATCGCGCAAGCCCGGGCCATACGCGGCATAACTGTGGCTGATGAGTTTCCCAATATTAACGCGACAGGTTCTTATTCGAGAAGTCGCAGGAGCGTAAATTCTACGCCTGGATTTAATTTCGGCCCGCGTGAACAGGATAATTTTGACCTTGGCTTCGACGCGGCATGGGAACTTGATATCTTCGGCAGGACCCGCAGGGCGGTTGAAGCAGCCACGGCCGAAGTACAGGCTTCGCAGGAATTTGCCCGTGAGGTGCGGATATCCGTTGCCGCAGAAGTCGCACGCAGCTATATCTCGCTTAGGGATTTTCAGCAGCGGCTCATCATAGCCCAGAACAATGTCGAATCACAGCAGAATACGCTTTTGATCGTCGAGGCTCGTTTCAAAGCCGGCCTGACAAACGAACTTGACCTGGCCCAGGCCCGCGCACAGCTTGAAAGCACGCGGTCCCAGATACCCACTTTTCAAATCGGGACCAGGCAGGCTCTCCATCGCCTCGCCGTACTGCTTGCACTTGAGCCTTCCGCACTTGAAAAGGAACTTGCCACAGCACAAATTGTACCTGCGACGAAGCCGATTGTCCCGCTTGGGCTTCCATCTCAGCTGCTTCTGCGAAGGCCTGATATAAGGCAGGCCGAACGGACACTCGCCGCCGAGACTGCCCGGATCGGAGCTGCTACCGCTGATCTGTTCCCGCGGTTTTCTTTGACAGGCTCCATAGGCCAAGCAAGTGCCGACACTGATAACCTGTTCAATTCAAGCTCAAGATTCTGGTCAATAGGACCTGGTCTTTCATGGCCGGTATTCGATGCAGGCAGGATACGCAATAACATTCGCCTCGAAAACGCCCGCCAGGAAGAGGCGATGGCAAATTACATCCGGGCGATCCTGACCTCGCTGTCGGAGGTGGAAGACGCCCTGGTCGCATACGGTCGCGAACAGCAGCGACTTGGATCACTTGAAAAAGCAGTTGCCGCAAACCAGAGGTCGGTCGACCTGTCAAATGAGCTATATTCGAAGGGGCTAGTCGACTTTTTAAACGTCCTCGACAACCAGCGGCGACTATATCTCAGCCAGGATCAGCTCGAACAAAGCCAGAGAGACGTAGCGACATACCTTGTGGCACTTTATAAGGCATTGGGCGGCGGCTGGGATCAGCCCGTACCAACCTGCCCGAAATAGTCCCCAAGTAGGCTTTTAATCTCCGACTTTTGTGGTATAATCTCCGGCGTAGAAATCCGAAGCACTGTGCTCTTGTTTTGGTCATTTGAGTTTAGAATTTTGAATTTGTTTCGTATTTTGACATTCGGATTTCGAGTTTTAATTTCCAGGTGTTTTAATGGCATTTTCGGCAAGGACGCAAAAGTCTGCAAAAAGGCGATGGGTTATCCGCCAGCCCAGCCCGGAAGCTGGTAAACTGGCCCAGACCCTCAAAATATCCCCCCTGCTCGCGCAAGTTCTCATAAATCGAGGCCTCTGCGAACAGGGACCGTGCTTTTCGTTCATCACACCTAAACTTACAGACCTTATTGAACCGGCCCGCATGCCCGGAATGGAAAGCGCCGTCGCCAGGATCAAGGCCGCGTTAGCTCAAAAAGAGAAAATTACCATCTACGGTGATTATGATGTTGATGGGATAACAGCAACCGCGATTCTTTACCAGTGCCTCACATTGCTTGGTTCGGTGGTGGATTATTATATACCTCATCGCATTGAGGAAGGCTACGGCTTAAACAGCGAAGCTGTCGAACAGATCGCTTCATCAGGAACTAATCTGCTCATAACCGTCGATTGCGGCATAACTGCGGTAGAGCCTGTCGCCAGGGCGGCCGCTCTTGGCATGGATGTAATAATAACCGACCATCACCAGTTCCAGCTTCCACTGCCCGCCGCAGCAGCTATCGTCCACCCACTTCTCGATGACCAATATCCAAACCATGCATCTGCCGGAGCAATGGTCGCGTTTAAACTTGCGTGGGCACTGGTTAATGAATTCAAAACAACCGCCCGCGCACAGGGGCCGCTGCGAGATTTTCTCATCAATGCTACCACGCTGGCCTCACTTGGTACGGTGGCCGATGTGGTGGACCTGCTCGGCGAAAATCGGATACTTACGAGTTACGGCCTAAAGGCCCTGCCCGATTGCCAGCTTACCGGAGTCAAAGCACTGCTGGACTGCGCAGGCCTGACCGGTCAATCGCTCGACAGTTACCATATCGCATTCGTACTTGCTCCAATGCTCAACGCTGCCGGCAGAATGGGCCATGCCCGTCTTGCGGTCGAACTGCTCACAAGCGATAACCAACTGAGATCGGTTCACATTTCCGAATACCTCAAGGCTCAGAACAAGCAGCGCCAGCAGCATGAAAAAGAAATATTCAAACACGCATGCGAGATGGTCGCTCACGCCGGTTTGGATCATCCCGACCGCCGATCGATAGTACTGGCTCATGAAAGCTGGCACATAGGCGTTATCGGAATTGTGGCCTCGCGCATGGTCGAAAGATATTATCGCCCCACAATACTGCTCAACTGCTCAGGCGATCTTGCACAAGGATCTGCAAGATCGGTGGCCGGCTTCGATATACTTTCGGGGATCAAGTCCTGTCAGGAACACTGCCAAAGTTTCGGCGGTCACAAAATGGCCGCAGGCCTGACGCTGCAAAAGGAAAAAATCGGTGCGTTTGCTCAAGGCTTTGAAGCCTATGCACGCGATAATATCGGACATAACGAAACCGAGTCCAGCCTGCACATTGATGCACTTGGTTCAGTAGGTCACTTCAAGGCTGACGTCGTAAATCAGATCGACCTCCTTGGTCCCTTCGGCCAGGGCAATCCCAAACCTATTTTTGCCTCAAAGGGAGTTAAACTCATTGCCGCCCCGCGTCGCGTAGGGCCAAAAGGCGAACACCTTCAGCTTTCGATCAGCGATACGACAGGAGCCATGAGATGTATAGGATTCAACATGGGGCCGCTGGAAAAGAAAGTCCTTGAGCAGGAGTTTTTCCATATCGCCTACCAGCCTCAACTCAATACCTACAATGGTTCGACAAGCGTCCAGTTTGTACTCGAAGATCTAGTTTTCGAATAAACCAGCGACGTTATCAGTACTAAAAATCATTTTACCAAAGCACATCCAGAATTGGATCTCAACGCAATAAGTCCCATATACCTGCCAATTACTGGCCTGAAACGCAGATTTCTTGCCAAATTGGGACAATGCCCACCACTATTTTAATATAAGTCCGGTTTTTTCATAGCTTTGTAGCTTGGAAATAAGCATAATAGTATAGATATAGCTATATAACTTTAGGAGGTTTAACGCAGTGCAAAGTAGAAGATTACGCAAACTGCCGATAGCGCACCTTGTTTTTGCCACTTTGATTTCAGTTTTGTTCGGCAATGCCGGCCTGGCTGTTGAAAGACAGGGCGAACGGATTCAACCAGATCAGGGCATTTTAGCCCAGGACGCAAACGCGCCTGCGCAAAAAGCTCAGCCTCAGCTTGATGCTATGCAGACCTTCATGGTCAAGCAGGTTCAGGTAAGTGGAAATACCCTGATCACCACAGACGAGTTGCTTGGACAAATACCCGACACCTTCAATGCGTCAGCAGAGCCGATCAAGAAGGCGCCTCAAAGCGCCGTTTATGACTTTACAGAATTAAAATCTGTTATCGCCAAGTCTGGCACTGAAAGTCGCATTTCGGTGCGCACTATACAGGGCTTTACACAATACATTCTCCACCAGTACAAGCTCAAGCACTACGCCGGCATTTTCGTATTCGTCCCAAACACGGCGGTTTCAAATGGCCAGCTTAACAATGGCGTTCTGCCAATCCAGGTGATCGAAGGCAAAGTGGCTGATGTTAACGCGACATATTATGATGAAGAGCAGACGAAGAAGTCCAAAGGCTTTCTCAATCCCAGAGCACTGCTTGGCTGGTCGCCTGTTGAAGTAGGCAAAACTATCGATCAGAAAAAACTTAATGAATATACAAACCGCCTCAATCAGAATCCCGATCGCTATGTCTCGCCGGTTATATCAGCAGGAAAAGACCCGCAGACTCTCGACGTAAACTACGATGTATATGAAGTCAACCCGTGGCACTTCTTCGGCCAGGTAGATAACTCCGGCCCAGAGGGCAATCGCTGGCTGCCGCGTGTGGGCGTTATCAATACGAACCTGCTTGGATATGATGACATCTTCACGGCGATCTATCAGTTCAGCCCTGAATCCGACTGGGCGGACCAGTATTCGGTATACGGCAGCTATGATTTCCCGGTATTTGATCCCCGGCTTCGCTTCAAGGTATATGGCTCATATAGTGAATACGACAGCACCCCGGCCGGCGGCAACATTGATTTCCTCGGCCGCGGCTCATTCTACGGCGGTGAACTCCGCTACAATCTCTTCCAGTATGGAAAGTGGTTCTTCGACGTTTTCGCCGGGCTTAGCCACGAAGAAAGCAAAACGACTCCTTCGATATTCCCTGAGTTCCTAACCAGCGATATCGATATGGACCTGTTCAACTATGGCGTCGAATTACATAAGCGCGACCGCATGTCTGAGGCATCCTTTGGCTGGGAAGGCCAGGACATGATCGGTGGTTCCAGTGCTGAGGAATTTGCCCTGGCACGAACCGGCGCCGAGCGAGATTTCCAGATATATACCACACGCGTATACCTCAGCCGATTCCTCGACGAAAAGTACAGGATCCAACGGCTCAGCGGAACTTTCAAACATATATACACAACAGACCGGCTTGTACCTTCAAAGCTGACGCAATTCGGCGGCATGTACAGCGTCCGCGGCTATGAAGAGTACGAAATACTTGCCGACGAAGGCGTGCTCGCTTCCATGCAGTATGAATTCGACCTGGTCAAATACGAAAAAGCCCGTAAAGGCGAAGGCGAATTTAGCCAAGGCAAAAAACCGTTGCTGCGAAAGCTTGCACCGGTGGCATTTTCAGATTTCGGCGAATCCCGCATAAAGGACAGGCTCCCTGGCGAAGACAAGACCCAGACACTCTGGTCAGTCGGCCCCGGCTTGCTGGCTGAAGTTGGAGAACACGTCTCCGGAGCTGTTTACTGGGGCTTTGCACTTAAGGAAACAGAACAAACTGACATCGGCGACAGCCGTGTTAATGTCTCACTTCTTTTGCGATGGTAATGGGGTTTAATATAAAGGTTTAGTTTAGAGGTGATATTATGAAGAATATAAAATTTGGAAATTACTTTTCGCGTGATCTTAAAATTATAATGATGGTCGCGATGACCTTCATCAACATGGGCCCAGCGGCTCTCTTTGCAGCGCCGTCTGGCGGCTCGGTCGTATCCGGCTCCGGAACTATAAGCCCGCCAGGCTCACATACTACCGTAAACATCGGATCAGATAACACCATTATCAACTGGGACAGCCTGGACACCTTGAACACAGATACGCTCGAGTTCACCAGGGATGGAGGCGCTGGATTCTGGTCGCTCAACAGAGTACTTAATGGCGGCGCAACCCAGTTCAACGGCAAACTGCTTGGTAATCAGGGCAACATCATAATAGTCAACACTCGCGGCATAGTCTTCGGAGCTGAATCCTTCGTCCAGGCTAACAAATTCATCGCCTCAGGCCACGACATAGCCGACAATGATTTTCTAAGCGGCGACATCTTGAACCCCGATAACATCAAGTTTGATTTCCAGACTGGTCCAGGCGGCGGTGATATTACGGTTGAAAATGGCGCATCTTTGCACGGTTCGGAGCTTGTGGCTCTG
>MHYB01000065.1:6641-8121 GCA_001824635.1 Planctomycetes bacterium GWF2_50_10 | reverse complement strand
GCAGGCGCAATCTCCACGGATCCGGGCGGATATATTGTAATTGGTGCTGGAAAAGAAGTCACCTTCGGCTGGGAGAACAGCGATATAGTTGTGCATGCGTACCAAGGCTCTGCATATTCAGGCCAGTTGATCAATTACGGCACACTCTCTACCCCGGATGGGTCCATAACTCTGGCTGCAGGTGATGTGTACTCGGCCGCAATGGACTTGCCAGCAGCACAAGCTGCGTCTCTCGACATCTACGGCAAAAATTCAGTAATGCTCGACGAATTTGGTAAAAAAGACACCGTCTCGTTTGATGATACTGATATAAGCATAAAGACAGGACATGATGGCTACGTCAAATTCGACAAAGCTGCCACCCTTAATACCCTCACAGGTGACATATATATTCAGGGCGGTGCCGGAATTCAAAATGATGGTATAGGCATTGACGTCGGCAATCTCGTCGTTGGTTCAAACACGGGCAAGAGTTTCAATGGCCCAAGATCCGGCTCTATACTGTTGGGTACGGTAAACGGCGGTGATATTGACACTGGCTTCCTCAATGTGTACAGCAGTGCCTTGGCATATATTGGCGTCCAGTCCTCGGGCGACCTGTTTATCAACGGAACCGCTGATAACGGAGCAGTTGTTGCCATGACGAACCAAGTACCGGAAAAGGAATTCGCGGGACCGGCAGCTATCGGCCCGATCACAGCCAAAGTCTGCCTTGCTGCTGATGGTGATATCTTCATAACAAACGGCATAGATGCCACTGCACACGGCAAGTACAGCACGCTCGCTGATATCCATATCCACGCAGGCGGAATAGTTGATATCGACGCGGGAAGTGGTTTTGTAAGCGCCACTGCCGAAGCCATCGAAAAATCATCACATGCAACCGCACAGATCAAAATCCATGCCGGTGAAACCATAAGTGTCAGCAGGAATGGTAGTGCCCTGCCTATTAAGGCCCGGGCCAACTCCGGCAGCGACACGCCGGCTTTCGCAGAGTCTGACGGTGTTATCGGCGACAGTGAGACATCGGGTAACGGCATTGCTCTGATTGAAATCGCAGAGAATTATGTGGGATCATGCCCAGGCTGCTTCGAAGTTTCCGATACCGATGACGATACAGACATTGATATTGATACAGACACTGATATTGACACTGATACGGATACTGATATCGACATCGACACTGATACCGACCTTGACAATGATACAGATACAGATATAGACACTGACACTGACACCGACACCGACACTGACACTGACACCGACACCGACATTGATACTGACACCGATGTGGATACCGATACAGATATTGATGATGATCCGCCCACCGATATGCTCAGACTATATAACAGCCGACCCACTGATATAGAGATCGGCGGATGCCCGGCATTGATCCAGTGGGCTGCCGGAGAACTTAATGTCAGCCCGGACCAGATACAGGTTTACGTTTCAAACGCCATTGCGTCACATTCTGACGTTC